>NZ_JBFARO010000162.1:0-17637 GCF_040677125.1 Actinomadura sp. NPDC049382 | reverse complement strand
GGCCACTACGAAAAGCTAGTGACCTTCTGCAACACCGCCGCGGCCTCCGGCGACGAGCACCACGGGCCGCCGGACGCGGCGGCGCGGACGCGGCGCGGCGGCGGCGCTCATGGCGCGGGCCAGGTCGGCGTCGCGGCGGCGCGCGTGGCCGTCCTCGGCCAGCTCGTCGAGCGCGGCGGGCTTGAGCGCGCGGAACGCGGTGTCGGGCATCGTGTCTCCAGTGGTCACCGGGCCGCCTCCTCGGCGACCGCGGGGGCGGGGCGGGGGCCGGCCGGGGCGGCGGCGGTGTCCAGGGCGCGGGCGAGGCGCCTGCGGGCGCGGTGCAGCCGGACGGCGAGCGCGGGCGCCGAGCAGCCCATGACCTGCGCCGCCTGCCGGGGCTCCAGTCCGTGCCAGTTGACGAGCGCGAGCACCTCCAGGTCGCGCTCGGGCAGCGCGGCGACCGCCGCGAGCGCGGTCTCGCGCTCCACCACGTGCTCGGCGACGTCCCAGGCCGCGAGGTCGGCGGGCGTCGTCAGCGCCCGGATCCGGTCGGTGAGGGCGTGGCCGCGGCGGCGCCGGTCGTGCTGCTTGCGCAGCAGGTTGCGGGCGACGCCGAGCAGCCACGGCAGCGGCGGGTCCCCGACGTCGTCCAGCCGCCGCCAGGCGATCAGGAACGTCTCGCCGGCGATGTCCTCGGCCGTGTGCGGCTCGGCGTGGGTGAGCGCGTAGGCGAGGACGCGCCGGTGGTTCTCGTCGTACAGGCGGGTGATCCGGGATCATCCACGAGTACCTCCCGTCGGGATCGGTTGTCGTGACGTAATCCCGGACGGGCGGCCCCGTTTACAGGGGCGGCGCCGTTTTCTCAGCGGAGCCGGGCGAGGCGCTCCACGGCCTCGTCGATGACCTCGTCCTTCTTGCAGAACGCGAAACGGACGAAGTGGGCCCCGGCCTCGGCGTGGTCGTAGAACACCTGGGTCGGGATCGCGACGACGCCCGCCCGCTCCGGCAGGGCGCGGGCCAGCTCCATCCCGTCGGTGAACCCGAGCGGCCGGATGTCGGCCTGCACGAAGTAGGTGCCCTGCGGCCGGTACGCGGTGAACCCGGCGGCCTCCAGGCCGGTGATGAGCCGGTCGCGCTTGCCCTGGAGCGACTTGCGCAGCTCCTCCACCCACGGGATCTCGTTGCGCAGCGCGTACGCGGCGGCCCGCTGGTAGGGGGCGCTGACCGCGTAGGTGAGGAACTGCTTCACCGTCTGGACGGCCCTGACGTACGGCGCGGGCGCGGTCACCCAGCCCGTCTTCCAGCCGGTGACGGAGAACGACTTGCCGGCCGACGACACCGACACCGTCCGCTCCCGCATCCCGTCGAGCGTGGCGAGGGGGATGTGCTCGGCGTCGTCGAAGGTGAGGTACTCGTACACCTCGTCGGTGATGGCGACCAGGTCGTGCTCGCGGCACACGCCGGCGATGGCCTCCAGCTCGTCCCGCGTGAAGACGGTGCCCGCCGGGTTGTGCGGCGAGTTCACCAGGATCGCGCGCGTGCGGGGCCCGACGGCCGCCCGCAGCTCGTCGGGGTCGAAGGTGAACCGGCCCTCGACCGGCCGCAGCGTGACGGGCCTGCGCACAGCCCCCGCGAGCGCGACGACGGCCGCGTAGGAGTCGTAATACGGCTCGAAGACGATCACCTCGTCGCCGGGCCCGGCGAGCGCGAGGACGGACGCGGCGATGCCCTCGGTGGCGCCCACGGTCACGTACACCT
This sequence comes from Actinomadura sp. NPDC049382, assembly GCF_040677125.1. NCBI lineage: Bacteria > Bacillati > Actinomycetota > Actinomycetes > Streptosporangiales > Thermomonosporaceae > Actinomadura > Actinomadura sp. NPDC049382. The sequence continues at coordinate 15,897 of NZ_JBFARO010000162.1, read as the reverse complement.
CGGTCGCGGGGTCGTACTCCAGCCCGTACCGGCCGAGCCGCTGCGCCGCCACCGCCTCCCGCAGCTCGGGCACGCCCGGCCCCGGCGGGTACTGGTTCCCGCCCGACCGGATGGCCTCGACCGCCGCGTCCAGGACGCCGGCCGGGCCGTCCTCGTCCGGAAAGCCCTGGCCGAGATTGATCGCCCCGGTCCGGACGGCGAGGGCCGACATCTCGGCGAAGATCGTCTCGCCGAATCCCTGCATGCGCGCTACGAGAGGCTCACCCACGCCGACCAGGGTAACGGCGTCAGATCCAGCCCATCCGCTCGGCGGTGCGGACGGCGGCGAGGCGGTTGGACTCGTCGAGCTTGCCCATGGCGGTGGAGAGGTAGTTGCGGACGGTGCCCTCGGACAGGTGCAGGGCGGCGGCGATGCGGGCGGTCCCGGCGCCGGTGCCGGTGAGGCGGAGGACCTCGCGCTCGCGTTCGGTGAGCGGGTTGTCGCCGGCGGCCATGGCGCCGGCGGCGAGCTCGGCGTCCAGGTAGCGGCCGCCGCCGTGGACCTTGCGGATGGCGGCGGCGAGCTCCTGCGTGGGGGCGTCCTTGGCGACGAAGCCGCGGACCCCGGCGGCCATGGCGCGGCGCAGGTAGCCGGGGCGGCCGAAGCTCGTGAGGATGCACACCGCGCAGCGGGCGCCGGCGGCGTGCAGGTCCTCGGCGACGGAGAGGCCGTCCGCGCCCGGCATCTCGATGTCGAGGACGGCGACGTCCGGGTCGTGCGCGGCGACGGCGGCGGCGACCTCGTCGCCGCGGCCGACCTCGGCGACGACCTCCAGGTCGGCCTCCAGGCCGAGCAGCGCGGCGACGGCGCCGCGGATGAGGTGCTCGTCGTCGGCGAGCAGGACGCGGATCACGCTCCCCTCCCGGCGGGCGCCGCGGCGGGCACGGCGCCGCCGCCGTCGCCGGGCTCGGGCAGCGGGACGGCCGCGCGCAGCAGGAACCCGTCGCGGCCGCGCCGCCCGAAGGCGACCTCGCCGCCGAGCACGGCGGCGCGCTCGGCGAGCCCGGTCAGGCCCGAGCCGCCCGGCCCGTCGGCCGCGCGGGCGCCGTCGTTCAGCATCTCCAGCACCACGGACCCGCCGTAGGCGGTGATCGAGATCGTGCAGCGGCGCGCCTCGCTGTGCTTGATCACGTTGGTGGCGCCCTCGCGGATCACCCAGGCGAGCACGGAGCGGACCTCGGACGGCAGCCCGTCCGGCGGGGCGCCGGCCTCGCAGCGGACCCCGGCGGCCTCCAGCACGGCCCGCACCCCGGCCAGCTCGGCGTCCAGCTCGACGGCGCGGTACCCGCTGACGGCGGCCCGCACCTCGCGCAGCGCCTCCCGCGCGGCGTGCCGGACGTCGGCCATCTCGGCGCCGGCCCGCTCGGGGTCGGTGCCGGCCATCCGCATCGCCAGCTCGCTCTTCACCGCGATGAGCGACAGGCTGTGGCCGAGCAGGTCGTGCAGGTCGCGGGAGAAGCGGAGCCGCTCCTCGGTGACGGCGAGCCGGGCGAGGGCGTCGCGGGCCGCGTGGGTCTCGCGGTGCATGTCCCACATGCGGCGCTGGTAGATGTTGACGAACGCGACCACGCCGCAGACCGCGGTGTAGAGCGCGAACAGCATCGGGAAGACCGCGTACCAGGGCAGCGACCCGTGCGTGTCGAGGCGGTCGGCGGCGACGGTGGAGACCGCGCCGCTGTACGCGCCGGTGGCCGCGCAGAGGGCGGCGACTCGGCTACGGCCCATCGGCGTCAGGACGACGGCGGAGAGCCAGAAGACCGGGACGATGGTGAACCAGGGGCTCACGAGGAGCATCAGGCTCAGCGCGGCGGCGACGGCGCCGCCACCGGCGATGTCGCGGCGGGACGCGCCGCCCTCCAGGCCCGTCCGGACGAGCCGGTGGTAGTACCAGACGAGCACGCCGAACCCGGCGAGCACGGCGGCGGCGACGGGGGCGCCCACGTCGCCGCCGGCGTAGGCGGAGCCGAGCCCGGCGACGAGCGGCGCGGCGAAGCCCACGGCGGCGAACATGAACGAGCGGTAGGTGACCCGCCGGTAGCGCTCCAGCCTGCGGGTGTCCTGTTCTTCGAGATCCGCCGTGGTGGCGACCGTCATGTGCCGTTCCTCCTCTCAACGCAGCGTAGACGCCGGTCAGGCGTGCCGCGGCTCCCACCGGAACCAGCGGGCGGCGAGGGCGCGGCCGAGGACGCCCCAGACGACCAGGTAGAGGAACGGCCGCACGCAGGCCGCCCACCCCTCGACGATGCCGAGGGGCGGGTGCGGGGCGCCGTGGTGGACGAAGTCGCGCCCGAAGTACCCGGTCCGGACGATCTCCACGACCGGGTTGAGCGGGACGGCCCGGCACACCTGCTGGAGCCAGCCGGGCAGTTCCTCCAGCGGGAACATCACGCCGCCGCCGAGCATGCAGCCGAACATGATCGGCAGCACGGTGAGCTGCGCCAGCTCCGCGTTCGGGGTGAGGCCGGAGACGGCGAAGGCCAGCAGCGCGAAGACGGCGGCGCCGCCGGCGAGCCCGGCGAGCAGCAGCACGGGGTCGGCGGGGAACCGGCCGCCGAACGCGGCGCCCAGCGCGATCAGCAGCGCGAGGGCCTGCACGGCGTACATGGCGGTCGCGGTCAGCACGCTGCCGCCGGTGATCTCGGCGTCCGAGAGCGCGGTGCCGCGCAGCCGTTTGAGCGTGCGGTCCTCGCGGCGGGCGGTGAACACGTTGACGAGGTTCATGAACACGGCGAAGACGAGGAAGAACCCGAGGTGGCCGGTGCCCTGGAGGAGGGCGCCGTCCACGCCGCCGATCTCCTGGCCCTTCATCGGGACGAGCATCGCGGCGAACAGCACCGGCAGGCCGAAGACGGTGAACATCGCCGTCCGGTTGCGCCAGAGCAGGGTGGCGTCGAGGCGCGCGACGCTGAGCAGGGCGGACGGGTTCATCGGGCCGCTCCTTCGGCGGTGCGGAGGAAGACGTCTTCGAGGGACGCGCTGCGCGCCTCCAGGCCGTCGAGCCGGACGCGCTGGTCGTCGGCCCAGCGCAGCAGGTCGTACAGGCCCGCCTGGAGTCCGGTGTCGGTGACGGTGTAGGAGGCGACGGTGCGGCCGCCGTCGACGGTGATGGCGGCGCGGGCGCCGCGCAGGTCTGGCAGTTCGGCGACCTGGAGGCTCTCCGGGACGCGGAAGCGGATGCGGTCGCCGTGCCCGGCGACGACCTCGCCGACCGTCCCGGACGTCTCGATCCGGCCCCGGTGCATGATGGCGAGGCGGTCGGCGAGGTGCTCGGCCTCCTCCAGGTAGTGGGTGGTGAGCAGGACGGTCGTCCCGTCCGCCACCAGGTCGCGGACGGTCGTCCAGGTGGCCTGCCTGGCCTCGGGGTCCATGCCGGTGGTGGGCTCGTCCAGGAAGATGACCTGGGGGCGGCCGAGCAGCGCGAGGGCGAGGTCGAGGCGGCGCTTCTGGCCGCCGGACAGCTGCCGCACCCGCACGTCGGCCTTGGCGGCGAGCCCGGAGATGGCGATGGCCTCGTCCTTGGGCCGCGCCGCCGGGGTGAAGCCGCGCCAGTGCTCGACGGTCTCGGCGACGGTGAGATCGGCGAAGAAGCCGCCGTCCTGGAGCATGATGCCGATGCGCGGGCGCACGGCGCGGCGCTCCCGGTACGGGTCGTGCCCGAGCACCCGGACCGTGCCCGCGTGGGCGGGCCGGTGCCCCTCCAGGGTTTCGAGCGTGGTCGTCTTGCCGGCGCCGTTGGTGCCGAGGAGGGCGAACAGCTCGCCCGCGCCGACGTCGAACGAGATGCCGGCGACGGCCTCGAAGTCCCCGTACCGCTGGCGGAGGCCGGTGGCGGTGATGGCTGGATCGTCCATGCGTCCCAGCCTCGCGGCCTGGCGCGGCGGCCGGTAGGAGCCGCTGTCACCGGTTCCGGCGGCGCCTGTCAGGCGATCGGCATGACAGGTGTCACGTCCCTCAGCTCGCGACGCTGACGGCGCGGCCGACGGTGGAGTCGTCGGCGAGCTGGTCGAGCAGGGCGATGGCCAGGTCGGCGCGGGCGATGGAGGCGCCGCCGAGCACGTTGCGCTCGACCGCCCTGCGGTAGCGGCCGTTGCCGGGGCCGTTGGTGAGGCGGGGCGGACGGACGATCGTCCAGCGGGTCCCCGACGCGCGGACCAGGCGCTCGGCGGCGCGCATGTCGGCGAACGCGTGCTTGAGGAGCGGCTGCAGGACGAGCGGCTTGACGACGAACCGGGTGAGCGGGTCGTCGCCCGGCCCGGCGTGCAGCCCGGACGCGCTGACCAGCAGGAACCGGTCGGCGCCCGCGGCGTCCATGGCGGCGAGGACGCTGCGGGCGCCGTCCGCGCAGACGCTGGTCGGGGCGCGGCCCTCGCGGCTGCCGAGGGCGGACACGACGGCGTCGGCGCCCTTGACCGCCTCCTCGATCGCGGCCGGGTCCATGACGTCGGCCTGGACGACCTCCGCGCAGGAGCGCAGCTCGGACGGCAGCCGCGCCGGGTCGCGGACGACGGCGGTGACGTGGTGCCCGGCGTCCAGCGCCCGCCGGACGGTGAGCCGGCCGGTGGCTCCGGTCGCCCCGAAGATCGTGATCCTCATGGTCGCCCCCTGTGGTGAGTGAGTATTTACTAACCTCTATCGTGGTGAGCGTTCACTCACCTGTCAAGGGGGCCCCATTGAGCGCGCGGGAACGGATCCTGGACGCCGCGGCGGACGTCATGCGGCGGCACGGCGTCGCCCGCGCCACCACCAAGGAGATCGCGAAGGCGTCCGGCTACTCCGAGGCACTGCTCTACAAGCACTTCCGCGACAAGGAGGAGCTGATGCTGAGCGTGCTGAAGGAGCGGATGCCGCCGTTCGCCTCGATGGCCGTCCCCGGCGAGGGCACCGTGGAGTCGAACCTCGTCGCGGTCGTCCACGGCGCGCTGCGCTTCTACCGGCGGGCGTTCCCGATGATGGCGTCGATGGCGGCGCAGCCCGCGCTGCTGAACGCCACCCGCGAGTCGCTGCGCAAGTACGGGGCGGGGCCGCGGGAGCCGGTGCGGGCGCTCGCCCGGTACCTGGACGCCGAACGCGGCCTCGGCCGCGTCGCCGCCGGCGCGGACGCGCAGGCGGTGGCGGCGCTGCTCATGGGGGCGTGCTTCCAGCAGGGGTTCCTGCACTACTTCGCCGAGGGCGAGGACGGCCCCGACCTGCCGGAGTCGTTCGCGCGCGGCCTCGTGCGGCCCGTCCTGGCGGAGGTGCTGCCCTAGAGCTCGCCGAGGCGGGTCTTCACGACCTTGCCCATGGCGTTGCGCGGCAGCGCGTCCACCAGGTGGACGACGCGGGGCCGCTTGTGCACCGACAGCCGCTCGGCGACGAACCCGATGAGCTGGTCCGCGCCGACGCCGTCGGCGACGACGTAGGCGGTGACCTGCTCGCCGAGGTCGTCGTGCGGGGTGCCGACGACGGCCGCCTCCCGGACCGCGGGATGCGCGAGCAGCGCGTTCTCGATCTCCCCGGCGCCGATCCGGTACCCGCCGCTCTTGATGAGGTCGGTGGACGCGCGGCCGACGATGCGGTGCCAGCCGTCCGGGCCGATGGTCGCGATGTCGCCGGTGCGGAACCAGCCGTCCGGCGCGAACGACTCCGCGGTGGCCTCGGGCCGGTTGAGGTAGCCCTTGAACAGCAGCGGCGCGCGGACGTGCAGCTCGCCGGGCGCCTCCCCGTCGTGCGGGACGGCGCTGCCGTCCTCGGCGACCAGGCGGGTCTCGACGCCGGGCAGCGGCATGCCGACATAACCGGGGCGCCTGTCGCCGTCGGCGCGCGCGCTGACCGTGATGAGGGTCTCGGTCATGCCGTACCGCTCGACGGGCCGGTGCCCGGTGAGCTCGGAGAGCCGCTCGAAGACGGGCACGGGCAGGGGCGCGCTGCCCGAGACGAGGAGCCGCGCCCCGCGGAGCGCCTCGGCGGTCGCGGGATCGGCCGCCGTCCGCGACCACACCGTGGGGACGCCGAAGAACAGGCTGCCGCCGTCGTCCCGCGCGGCCGCCGCGTACAGCTCCGGCTTGGGACGTCCCGTGTGGACGAGCGGCGACCCCACCCGCAGCGCCCCGAGCACCCCGAGGACCAGGCCGTGCACGTGGAACAGGGGCAGCCCGTGGACGAGCACGTCGCCGGGCGTCCACGCCCATGCCTCGGCGAGCGCGTCCAGCCCGGCGGCGATCGCGCTCCGCGAGATGAGCACGCCCTTCGGCGCGCCCGTCGTGCCGCTGGTGTAGAGGATCAGCGCGGTCGCGCCGGCGGGGACGGCGCCGCCGCCGCTTCCGCCGCGCGGCAGCCGGTCGACCGGAACCAGGGGCGGCTCGCCCGGCGCGGGCTCCGTGCTCCCCGCGGCGAGGATCATGCTCGCGCCCGAGTCGCCGAGGATGTGGGCGCGCTCGGCGGGCCCGGAGTCGGGCGGCAGCGGCACCACCGGGACGCCCGCGAGGAGGCCCCCGACGACCGCCGCGACCGTCTCCAGCGACGCCGTGGCGTGCACGGCCACGGCGTCCGCGCCCCGGATCTCCGCGGCGACCGCGGACGCCCGGCCGAGCAGCTCGTCCCGCGCCAGCTCCCGGCCCGCGACGCGCACCGGCCCGCCGGTCTCGCCGAGCAGGTCCATCATTCGCCCCTCTCCATCTCGTCCAGCCAGGCCAGGACCGCGTCGTTGTGCTCGCCGAGCAGCGGCGGCGCGGTGTGCTCGCGCGGCGGCGCCCCGTCGAACCGCAGCGGCGGGCCGGGCAGCTCGATCCGGCCGAGCTGCGGATGGTCGACCTCGATGACCAGGCCCTGCGACCGGGTCTGCGCCCACTCGTAGACCTCGTCGATCGACCGGATCGCCCCGGCGGGGACGCCCGCCTCGTCCAGCCGCGCGAGCCACGCGTCCCGCGTGTCGGCCGCGAGCGCGCGCTCGATGTCGGCGGTCAGCTCCGCGCGCCGGGCCGCCCGGTCCGGGATCGTGGCGTAGCGCGGGTCGTCCGGGTCGAGCCCGGCGAGCGGCGCGAACCGGCGCCACAGGCCCTGGTTGGCGACGCCGATCTGGATCTGCCCGTCCTTGCAGCGGAACGTCCCGTACGGGGCGATGGACGGGTGGTCGTTCCCGACCGACTCGGGCGCGTCGCGCGCGACCGTCCACCGCGTGCCCTGGAACATGTGCGCGCCGACCACCGACGCCAGCAGCGACGTGCGCACGACCGTCCCGCGCCCGGTCCTCGTGCGCTCGTACAGCGCGGCCAGCACCCCGGCGACCCCGTTGTGCGCCGCGAGGATGTCGGCGATCGAGAGACCGACCTTGCTGGGCGTGCCGGGCGGCCCGGTCACGCTCATGATCCCCGCCTCGCCCTGCACGATCGCGTCGTAGCCGGGCCGCCCGCCCTCGGGCCCGCCGTGCCCGAACCCGGTGATGGACAGGACGACCAGGCCGGGGTTCAGCTCGTGCAGCCGCTCCACGGGGAACCCGAGCCGGTCGAGCACCCCGGGCCGGAAGTTCTCCACCAGCACGTCGGCGTGCCGCACCAGCCGGGCCAGGACGCCGGCGCCCTCCTGCGACTTCAGGTCGAGGGTCACCGACTCCTTGTTCCGGTTGATCGACAGGTAGTAGGTGCTGACCTGCTCGTCCCCCGCGAACGGCGGCCCCCACCCGCGGGTCTCGTCGCCGCCGCCGGGATGCTCCACCTTGATGACCCGGGCGCCGAGGTCGGCGAGCGCCATGGTGGCCTGCGGGCCCGCCACCACGCGGCTGAGGTCGACGATCACGACGCCTTCGAGCGGTCCGGGCAAGGACGTCCTCCTTCGCGGGTACGGCACCTGGAAGTATGCCGTCCGTGCCGCCTTCCGCGATGACCTACCCCGCGCTCGCCGCGCGCCTGCTCGTCCTGCCGCCGTCCTGCGGCCCGGCGCGCCTGGTCGCGGTGGACGGCCCGAGCGGCGCCGGGAAGTCGACGTTCGCCGGCCACCTCGCGGAGGCCCTGGTGGGCGCGCCGATCGTCCGCTCCGACGACTTCCGCGTCCCCTGGGACGCCGACCCGCTCACCTGGTGGCAACCGCTGCGCGAGGCCGTCCTCGACCCCCTCTGCGCGGGCCGCCCGGCCCGGCTCCGCCGCTACGACTGGCACCGCGACGGTTACGGCCCCGAGGAGGAGATCCCGCCGCCGCCCGTCCTCATCGTCGAGGGCGTCGGCTCAGCCTGGGCCGGCTCCCCCGCCGCCTACCGCATCTGGATCGACGCCCCCTACGGCGTCCGCCAGGCCCGCGCCCTAGCCCGCGACGGCGTCGAGTACGCCGACGCCTGGGAACAGTGGACCGCCCGCGAAACCGAGTTCTTCACCAAGGACGACACGAAACCCCGCTGCGACCTCCACATAGACGGCACCACCTTCACCCCCCACCGCTTCACACCCCACTGACCCGTTCCGGCGATCAGTTCGGCCTATGCTCTGGCCATGACGGATGCCGAGTATCTGGCGACGAACAAGGCGCTGTGGGACGAGCGGGTGCCGATTCACCTGGCCAGCGACTTCTACGACGTGGCCGGGTTCAAGGCCGGCGGCCAGGCCCTGCGCGACTTCGAGACGGCCGAGGTCGGAGACGTCACGGGGCGGCGGCTCGTTCACCTGCAGTGCCACTTCGGCCTCGACACCCTCTCGTGGGCCCGCCGGGGCGCCCAGGTGACCGGCCTGGACTTCTCCGAGAAGGCCATCGAGGCCGCCCGCACGGTGGCGGACGAAACAGGTCTCACGGCCCGCTTCGCCGTAGCGGACGTGTACGACGCGCCAGCGGTCCTCGGTGAGACCTACGACATCGTCTACACGGGCCTGGGCGCCCTGTGCTGGCTGCCCGACATCGACCGCTGGGCCGGAGTCGTGGCGTCACTGCTGGAGCCGGGCGGGTTCCTGTACCTGGCGGAGTTCCACCCGTTCGCCGACACGCTCGACGACCGCGAAGGCCGCACGCTCACCTATGACTACTTCGCCGACGGCCCCCAGATCTGGGACGAGCCGGACATGGGCAGCTACGCCGACCCGCAGGCCCTGGTCCAGCACACCCGCTCGATCGAGTTCGCTCACGGCCTGGGCGAAGTGGTGACGGCCCTGACCACCAAGGGCCTGCGCATCGACTTCCTGCACGAGCACGACTACACGCTCTGGCAGCGGTTCTCCATCTTGGAACGCCACGGCACCACCTACCGCCTCCCAGAGGGCCACCCCCGCATCCCCCTGATGTACTCCCTGCGCGCTACCAAGCCCGCCCTTTAGTCACCGGCGCGACCGCGGCCCCGATGCGCCCGCCGACATGTCCGCCATGGACCCGGCCGAGTACCCGACGATGGCCGCCCTCGCTCCGCTGCAGGACGATTTCGGCTCCGCGGCGCAGTTCGGCCGGCTGCTCGACGCCGTCCTGAGCGGGATCCGGAGCCGGGCCGACGGCGGCGTGACTCGGTCGACCCCAAGTGGAGCGGACGGGTCTGGCGAAATCGGTATGACCGTGTGATCTCGGTCGGTAGCTTGGCGTCATGAGCGGTGACGGCCTTGCGCACGGGATCGGTCCGGCGGCGAAGATTGCGCTGAGGCAGGCGGCGGCCGAGGACGACGAGGACGCCGCGTCCCTGTGGTGTTCACGTCTGGCCCAGTTCGGGATGGTCGAGGCAGCCGGGCGGTACTTCCGCCCGTCCGGCGAGGAGGGCGACCTCGCCGCGGTCAAGTGCATGGTGTGGCTCGCCTGGGAGGCCGGGGAGGACGGCGACGCCCGGACGTGGCTTGAGCGCGCCGCCCAAACCGGTGACCTGTGGGCCATGTACGAGCTGGGGCGGTCCGTACCGGAGCCGGACGAGGCGGAGCGCTGGTACCGCCGGGCGGCCGAAGCGGGTCACGCGCTGGCGATGAACAACCTGGGGTCGCTCCTCAGCCGCACCGGCCGGCGTGATGAGGCGATGGCTTGGTACCGGCGCGCGGCCGAAGCCGGTGTCGACATCGCGATGAACAACCTCGCCGTCCAGCACGTCCTCCAGGGTGAGCACGCGGAGGCCGAGGGGTGGTTCCGGCGCGCCGCCGACACGGGCAGCGTCGATGGGATGGCCAACCTGGGGCGCCTGAAGCTGGAGGCGGGCGACCTCCAGGACGGCGAGTCCTGGCTCGCCAAGGCGGCCGAGAAGGGGCACCGGGGCGCGGCGGAGCGGCTCGCCGAGTTGCGGGCCGAACCCGGCCGATGATGCTCGGCGCGGATCGGTGGGGTCCCGCCGCCGGCCGCGAACCCGAGCGGTGAGGCGGTTGCGTCGGGCGATGTCGGGGCGGGCCGCCGAGGCGGGGCTGGGCGCCGTGCGGCGCGTGCACCGGCAGCACCGCGGCCGGCCCGACTGGACCGACCTCGTCCCCTGGGTCTTCGGCTTCGCGATGGCGGCGGGCGTGGCCGCCGCCTTCGACTGGCGGTTCGTCCTGCTGCTGCCCGCGCTGGTGTGGGCGGGCCTGGCCTGCTGGGTCCGCTTCGGGCCGGTGGACGGGCCGCGGCACCGGTTCGCCGTGTGCGAGGACGGTCTGCTGGTGTGGGCGCGGGACGCCTCCACCGCCGTCCCGTGGGAGTCGCTGACGACGCCCGACTGGGCCCGAAGCGGCGGGTCGTGCGGCTGGCATGGACGGACGGCGCCGAAGAGCGGTCCGTGTTCGTCGGCCCGGTGAACGCGTCCCGGGATCTGGGCAGGGCCGTGGAGCGCCGGGGGCCGGTGCGGGCGTCGCTCCGTCCGCGGCTGGTGGCCGGGGCGGCGGGCATGGCGGTGCTCGTGCTGGTGGGCTGGATCGTGCAGCCGTGGCTCGTCCGCGCCGTCCTCGGGGAGCGGCCGGAGCAGCTGCAGGATCTCGCCCGGCTGTGCTGGCGCCAGGACCGTCCCTTCGAGCGGGCCGCGAAGCATGATGGGGCGGGCCCGCATCCGCTGGTGTTCTTCCGTGAGGGAGCGGGCCGTCCGCAGTACGCGACCGCGGGCGTGGGCGCGAAGCGGCCCGCGCCGGACGAGGTGGAGCTGGTGGCGTGCAGTTACCCGGCGGGCCGCGTCTCGGACAAGCCGATCAAGGTGTGCATGTACGAGGGCGGGCTGCGCTTCGAGACCTTCCAGGGCCGCCATCGCCTCGAGGTCTACGAGGCCCGCACCGGCCGCCGGGTCGGCAGGCGGACGCTGACGGGCCTCGCCGGTGTCGGCGAATGCGCCCCAGCCAAGCTCGCCTACGGCGAGCCGCCCTACGACCGGCACGAGGTCGAGACCTATCCCTCGATGGCCGACTACCAGGCCGCCCTACAGCCCTTCATCACCCGTTGATCCGAGGGTGTCGACGTCGGCGGAGGTGAGGCCGCCGGAGAGGTGGGGGTAGCCGGGGCCGCGGTCGAAGAAGGGGACGGGGCCGCGGTCGGCGCGCAGGCGCGCGCGCAGGGTCGTGGTGGCCTCGTCGTCCACTTCGCCGTCCGTGAGCACTACGCCGTAGTCGTCGCGGGCTCCTTCGAGGGAGACCTTGCCGTCGCGGACGTCGGCGGCCACGCGGGACGGGTCGCGGTTCAGGGGGTCGCCCCAGCCGCCGCCCCCGGTGGTCCGGATGCGGATCGTCTGCCCCGCCTTGACCGGGTGGTCGTCGACGAGGCCGTCCATCTCCTCGCCGTCGATGTCGACGCGGAAGGGGCGCCCGGCGCGGCCGCCGTTGACGCCCCAGCAGGACAGGATCGAGCGGTCGGCGATCGACATGTAGTGGGCGTCGCGGAGCATGCGGATGTGCTTGTCGTAGCCGAGGCCGCCCCGGTGCTCCCCCGGGCCGCCGGAGTCGGTGGCGAGGCCGAGGCGCTCGACGATGAACGGCCAGCGGGCCTCGGCGAACTCGGCGGGGATGTTGCGGGAGTCGGGCACGACGTGGATGGTGTCCTCGCCGTCGGCGTAGTAGCGGCCGCCGGAGCCGCCGCCGAGGACCTCGCGCATGAGGTACGGGCCGCGGTCGTCCTCGCCGTAGACGCCGGTGTAGCGGATCGTCTCCTGGTCGGCGGGCATCCGGCCGTTCGTGGCCTTCGCCAGGACGCCCGCGAGGACGCCGAGGAGCCGCAGGATGACGAACGTGCGGGCGTTGGTCGGGGCCGGGAAGACGGGCGTGAGGAGGGTGCCCTTCTCGGGGAAGCGCATCTCGATGAGGGGGACGACGCCCTCGTTGACGTCCAGTTCGGCGGCGCGCTCGGGGGTGTCGGCCAGGTTCCGCAGGACGGGCGCCAGCCACTTCTTCAGGAAGACGCCGTCGGCGTAGTCGCCCGCGTGGTTGATGGGGCCCTTGGCCTGGGGCGAGGTGCCGGTGAAGTCGATGACGAGGGGGACGGCGGCCGCCTTGTCGACGGTGAGGGTGATGCGCTGGGCGTGCAGGCGGGGCGGGTCGACGCCGTCGTGCTCGGCGTAGTCCTCCCAGGTGAACGTGCCGTCCGGGATCTTGGCGAGGAGTTCGCGGCGGAACGTCTCGGTGGTGCGGTCGATGATCGCGTCGAAGCAGTCCTCGACGGCGGCGCGGCCGTAGCGGGCGAACAGCTCGCCGAGGCGGCGGGCGCCCATCAGGCAGGCCGAGCACTCGGCGTCGAGGTCGCCGGCGAGGGAGTCGGGCATCCGCGAGTTGCGGGTCATGATGGCGAGGGCGGCCTCGTTCGGGACGCCCCGGTCCCACAGCTTGATCGGCGGGACCATCAGGCCCTCCTCGAACGCGCTGCGGGCGTGGCTCGGCATCGAGCCGGGGACGGCGCCGCCGATGTCGTCGTGGTGGCCGAACGCCTGGACGAACGCGACCACCTCGTCCTGGTGGAACACCGGCACCGTGACGCACAGGTCCGGAAGGTGGCCGATGCCGCCTTCGGAGAGGTACACGTCGTTGTGGAAGAACACGTCGCCCGGACGCATGCCGCCGAGGGGGAAGTCCCGCGCGATCGGCTGGACGAGCGCCGAGTAGGAGCGGCCGGTGAGCTTGCGGAGGCGGCGGTCGTGGATGCCGGCGCGGAAGTCGTGCGCGTCGCGGATCATCGGCGAGCGGGCGGTGCGGGCGATCGCCGTCTCCACCTCGCGCTCGACCGAGGCGAGGGTGCCCTCGACGATCTCCAGCAGGATCGGGTCGGTCATCGCGTCACCACCAGGTTGCCGTAGCCGTCGAGCCGCGCGGTGAAGCCGGGGTGCAGCGGGACGGTGGAGCCGAACTCCTCGATGATCGCCGGCCCCTCGATCCGGTCGCCGGGGACGAGTTTCTCCCTGCGGTAGATCGGCGTCTCCTGCCAGGAGTCGAAGTGGACCCGCCGGGTGCCGGTCCGGGCGCGGGACGGGTCGCCGTCGCCCGGCGGGCGCTCGGCCAGGCGCGGGCGCTCGATCGGGCCGATGCCGGAGACGCGCAGGTTGACCCACTCGACCGGATGGCGCGGGTCGTCGCGGTAGCAGTAGCCGTAGAGGGCCTCGTGGGCGTCGTGGAACCGGCGGACGACCTCCGCGCGGAACGCCTCGCCGGGGGTCCCGGCGGGCGCGGGCACCCGCACCTCGAACGCCTGCCCGTAGTAGCGCAGGTCGGCGGAGCGGGCGAAGCGGCGGTCGCCCTCCGGGAAGCCCTCGCGGGCCAGCGCGGCGGACGCCTCGGCCTCCAGGGCGGTGTAGCCGTCGCGCAGCAGCGCGGGGTCGAGTTCGGCGTCCCGGACGACCTTTGTCCGCACGTAGTCGTTCTTCGCGTCCACGGTGAGCAGGCCGAACGCGGACAGGTTGCCGGGGTTCTCCGGGACGACGGCGGCGGGCAGGCCGAGCACGTCCAGCAGCCGGCAGGCGAGCAGCGGCCCCGAGCCGCCGAACGCGACGAGCGGGTAGTCGCGGACGTCCAGGCCCCGCTTCACGGTGATCTGCCGGATCGCGTTCGCCTGGTTCCACGCCGAGATCTCCAGGATGCCGGCGGCGGCGCGTTCGAGCGGGAGGCCGAGGTCGGCGGCGAGCGCGCCGAGGCCGGCGCGGGCCGCGTCCACGTCCAGGGGGACCTCGCCGCCGAGCAGGTGCGGCGGGATGCGGCCGAGGACGGCGTGCGCGTCGGTCACCGTCGCCTCGGCGCCGCCGCGCCCGTAGCACAGCGGGCCGGGGTCGGCGCCCGCGCTGCGCGGGCCGACCTTCAGCGCGCCCTCGGGCGAGCGCCACGCGACCGAGCCGCCGCCCGCGCCGACCGTCACGATGTCGATCATCGGGATCTTGACGGGGTGGCGGCCGATGGCGCCCTCGGTGGTGAGGGTCGGCTCGCCGTCCAGCACGACGGCGACGTCGGTGGACGTGCCGCCGCCGTCCAGGGTCACGACCGAGCCGTGCCCGCTGTGCGCGACGACGAACGCCGCGCCCAGCGCGCCCGCCGCCGGGCCCGAGAGCACCGTCGTGATGGGCTGCCGGGCGACCTCGTCGGCCGACAGGACGCCGCCGTTGCTCTTCATCACCAGCAGGCGGGACGCGACGCGCTCGGCGATCCGGGCGAGGTAGCCGTTCATCGCGGGCTTGACGGCGGCGTCCACGAGGGTCGTCACCGACCGCTCGTACTCGCGGTACTCGCGCAGCACCTCGCACGACAGCGACACGACGGCGTCCGGGTGCTCGCGGCGCAGGACGTCCCGCATCGCCAGCTCGTGCGACGGGTCGGCGTAGGAGTGCAGGAAGCACACCCCGATCGCGCGGATCCCCTGCTCGCGGAACCAGCGGGCCGCCGCGACCGCCGACGCCTCGTCGAACGGGCGGATCTCCGCGCCGGTGTGGTCGAGCCGCCCGCCGACCGCCCGCACCCGGTGCACGGGGACGATCCGCGGCGGCTTCACCCAGAAGTAGCTGTTGCCGTAGCCGTCCGGGACGCTCTGCCGCGCGATCTCCAGGACCGACTCGAACCCCTCGGTGGTGATGAACCCGAGGTCGTCGATCCGGTCTTCGAGGAGCCGGTTGGTCGCGACCGTGGTGCCGTGCGAGAGCGCCGCGACGTCCTCGGGCCCGGCGCCGAGCAGCCGCAGCACCTTCGCGACGCCGGCCGCGAAGCCCTCGGCCGGGTCGGCGGGCGTGGACGGGGTCTTGGTGGTGGTGAGCCCGCCGCCCTCGTCCAGCGCGACGACGTCGGTGAACGTCCCGCCCGTGTCGATCCCGATCCGCAGCCGCCTCGCCATGGTGAAGGGTCTACCGGACGGCGGCCACCAGGGAAACCGTCGCAATCTGCCAACGGGCGCGTCGTTCTTTCGTGAAGGCGCGTGGGGCTAGGCTGAGCTTTTTCCATCGGACGACAAATGCTGGAGCCCTTTCATGGCGCTTGAACGCCCCGAGATCGACTTCCCCGAGGGACAGCCGCCGCAGTACCTCGACATCACCGACATCACCGAGGGCGACGGCCCCGCCGCGGCCAAGGGCTCGCAGGTGTCGATGCACTACGTGGGCGTGTCCTGGTCCACCGGCGAGGAGTTCGACGCGTCCTGGAACCGGGGCTCGACGCTGGACTTCGAGCTCGGCTCCGGCCGCGTCATCAAGGGCTGGGACATGGGCATCGAGGGCATGAAGGTCGGCGGGCGCCGCAAGCTCGTCATCCCGCCGCACCTGGCCTACGGCGACCGCAGCCCGAGCCCGGCGATCAAGCCGGGCGAGACGCTCATCTTCGTCGTCGACCTGGTCGCCGTCAGCTAGGAGAGCGCGCGGCTCAGCGGCGCGCGCGGCGGCCGAGCAGGTAGCCGAGCGCGACGCCGGCGAGGGCGACCGCTCCGCCGGCGCCGAACGCCGCCGTCATCGGCCACGCCGCGGACGCGCGCTCCGGCGCCGCCGCGGCGCGTCCCGCGTAGACCGGGCCGGTGCCCGCCGGGACCTCGGCGGG
>NZ_JBFARO010000161.1:0-17793 GCF_040677125.1 Actinomadura sp. NPDC049382 | reverse complement strand
GTCCTCGACCCCGAGCTCGAAGCTGATCATTAAGCCCCACGCTACATCGATTGGCGGGAGCGGGCGCGCGGCGTGGACTCGTCCTCATGGCACCACCGCCGAACGCGGCGACGTCGACCGCGTCGCCGACCGCGTCCGGGCGCTCCTCGGCCGCGACGCCTTCGCCGCCGAGTACGCCCGCGGCGAAGCCGACCCCGGCGCCGCGTCCCCGGCCGGCCAGGACGCCGTGTCCGCCTGATCAGGTCCGCTGCGACGCGAGGCCGGGGGCGGCCGGCGCCTCGGTGATCTCCACGCGGCGGTGCAGCCGGCGCAGCGGGCCCGGAGCCCACCAGGCCGCCCTGCCCAGCAGGGTCATCGCCGCCGGGACCAGCAGCATCCGCATGGCGAGGGCGTCCAGCGCGATGGCCAGCAGCAGGCCGAGCCCGATCTCCTTCACCGGGGCGAACCCGGCGGGCAGGAACCCGGCGAAGGCCACCCCGATCAGCAGGGCGGCGGCCAGGATGACCCGGCCGCTGCGCCGCAGGCCGGCGGCCACCGCCCGGCGGGGGTCGCCGCCGTCGAGCCAGGCCTCGCGCGCCCGCGACAGCAGGAACACCTCGTAGTCGGTGGAGAGGCCGAACGCGATCGCCGCCGTGATCACCGGGACGGTGAGGTCGATGCCGGCGAGTTGCGGCAGGCCGAAGGCCGAGACGAAATGGCCGTCCTGGAAGACCCAGACGACGATGCCGAGTGCGGCGCCGACGCTGAGGACGTTCGTCAGGACGGCCTTGAACGGCAGCAGCACCGAACCGGTGAAGGCGAACAGCAGCAGGAACGTCACTAGCATCACCGCGCCCGCGGCGATCGGCGCGCGCTCCGCCAGCGCGTCCCGGTAGTCGGCGAGGCGGGCCGCGTCCCCGGTGACGCCCTGGATCCGCGGGTCGTCCATGCCCCGGATCGCCTCCACGGCATGGCGGGTCCGGGCGCTGTTGGTCGCCTGCTCCGGTATCGCGTTCACCACGGTGAGGCCGCCGCGCGACGGCCCGGGACGCACCGCCGCGACGCCGGGCACTTCGGCGATCCGCCCGCCGAGCGCGGCCAGTGCCGGGTCGTCCGGCGGCAGGGACGTGACGACCGTGATGGCGGCGGGCTTGGCGGCGGCGGGGAAGTCGGCGGCGATCGCGTCCTGCAGCTGCCGCGTCTGGGTGGACGCCGGCAGCGAATGCGGGTCCGCGGTGACCAGCCGCATCCCGAACACGGGAGCCGCCATGACCGCGAACGCCGCTCCGACCGCCAGCAGGGTCGGCAGGGGGGCGCGCTGGACGGTCCGGGCGACCGCGGCCAGCACGCGGCCGTGGCGCGGCTTGGCCTTCGCCGGCTTGACGCGGTGCCCGACCAGCGCGAGCAGCGCCGGAAGCAGCGTCACCGCGGCGAGCATGTCGATGAGGACGACGCTCGCCCCCGCCACGCCCAGCGACCGCAGGAACGGGTCCTTGAACAGGAGCATGCCGAGCAGCGAGACCGAGACGGTCAGGCCGGAGAACACGATCGTGCGGCCGGCGCTGAGGCAGCTGCTTTCGAGAGCGGCGCCGGCGTCCCCGCCGGGCGCCCGTTCCTCGCGGTAGCGCTGGACGAACAGCAGCGAGTAGTCCACGGCCAGGCCGATGCTGAGCATCGTGGTCACCTGGATCGCGGACACCGACACGTCCGTCACCAGGCTCATCACCAGCAGGACTCCGAACGTGCAGGACACCCCGATCACCGCGATGACCAGCGGCAGCGCGGCGGCGAGCAGCGCGCCGAACACCAGGAGCAGCAGGACCAGCAGCAGCGGCGCGGCGATGATCTCCGCCTTGCGCGTGTCGGCCTGCGCCTGCTCGGTGAACTCGGCGTCGGTCAGCGCGTCGCCCGCCACGACGACGCGGGGCGCGTCGATCCGCTTGAGCCGGGCGCTGATCCGGTGCTCCACCCGTTTCGGGGTGCCGGGCGCGAGGCCGACGCCGATCAGCACGGACTGGCCGCTCACGGCCTTCGGCGCCCGCTCGCCGAACGGGTCCTCGACACCGGTCACCTCCGGGTGACCTCGGATCTCGGCGAGCGCCCGCTGGACGGAGCGGCGGAATCCGGGGTCGCCGGCGGGCCGGCCGGACACGACGGCGGTGAGGGACGGGGGGTTCAGCCCGGCCCGGTCGAGCCGGGCGGCCGTCCGGTCGGACTGGCTGCCGGGGGTCGTGCCCACGGTCGTGGTGAGGCGGGTGAACACGCCGTTGCCGGCGGTGAAGGCGACCGCGGTGACGGCCAGCCACAGGACGATGACGATCACCGGGTGCCGGCGGGCGGCTCCGGAGACGTGACGGATCACGAGAACGCTCCTCGGTCGGCGGGACGCTCCCGATGCTCGCCGCCGGACCGGCGTCCGCGGATCACCGGCCGGGGTGAATCCGTTCTCGCCGCGCAGGGTGACCCGGCCGCGCGCCGGCCGCGCCGCGGGTCAGCCGCCGCCCGCGACGACCAGGCCGGATTCGTAGGCGAACACGACGGCCTGGGCGCGGTCGCGGAGCCCGAGTTTGGACAGCAGGTTCCCGACGTGCGTCTTGACGGTGTTCGCGCTGAGGTACAGCTCCGCGCCGATCTCGGAGTTGGACAGCCCCCGCGCGATCATGGCGAGTATCTCGGTCTCCCGCCCGGTGAGGTCGCCGAGCCGGGCGGCGAGCCGCGGGACGGCGTGCCCGTTGCCCACCAGGGCGCCGATCAGCCGCCGGGTCACGGTGGGCGCGAGCAGCGCCTCCCCGGCGGCGACGATCCGTACGCTCTCCACCAGCTGGTCGCGCCTGATGTCCTTCAGCAGGAAGCCGCTCGCGCCCGCGCGCAGCGCGTCGTAGACGTACTCGTCGAGGTCGAACATCGTCAGCACGAGCACCTTCGCCCGCGTCTCAGCGCAGATCCGGGCGGTCGCCTCGACGCCGTCCAGCTCCGGCATGCGGATGTCCATCAGCACGACGCAGGGCCGCAGCTCGCGCGCCGCCCGCACGGCCGCCGCCCCGTCCCCGACCTCGCCGACGACCTCGATGTCGTCCTGGGCGTCCAGGATCATCCCGAACCCGGCGCGGAAGAGGTCCTGGTCGTCGGCGATCAGCACGCGCAGGTGCGGACCGGCCGGCGCTCCGACGGGCCCGGCGCCCGCGTCCTCAGATCGGGAACGTGGCATGGACGACGAATCCCCTCCGGCCGCTCTCGGGTCCGATCCGGAGCGTACCTCCGCACGCCGCGACGCGCTCGCGCATCCCGACGAGCCCGTGCCCGCTCCCGCCGCCGGCCGGCGCGGGCCCCCGGCCGTCGTCGCGGACCTCCACCGACAACCGGTCCTCCTCCCACCGGACGGTCACCGCGGCGTGCTCCGCCCGGGCGTGCCGCAGCACGTTCGTCAGCGCCTCCTGGACGATGCGGTACGCGGCGACGCCCACCTCCGACCGGGGCTCCCGCGCCTCGCCCTCGGTGACGAGGGCCACCTCGACGCCCGCGTGCCGGGCGGCCGCGACCAGGTCCGGGACGGCGGGCAGGCCGGGCTGGGCCCGGCGGGCGGGCGGCGGGTCGTCGGAGCGGAGCGCGTCCAGGACGAAGCGCAGCTGCGCGATGGCGTCGCGGCCCCGGTCGGCGATGGCGTCGAACGCCTCCACGGCCCTCTCCGGCGACCGGTCCACCAGCAGGGCGCCGGACTCCGCCTGGACGACCATCAGCCCCACCGAGTGCGTGACGACGTCGTGCATGTCGCGGGCGATCCTGGTGCGCTCCCTGGCGGCGGCCGCGGCCCGCTCCTCCTCCAGCCTGCGGGCGCGCTCCTCCAGCACGCCGATCCGGGCCCGGCGCGCCCTGCCGCCGGTGCCGAGGGCGTACGCGGTGGCGAAGAACATCCCGATGTACCCGGAGTCGATCAGCTCCTCGCCCGGCAGGATCAGCGAGACCAGCAGCAGGACCCCGCCGACCGCCACTCCGGCCAGGCGCCTGGCGGGGGACGGCTGGGCCGCGAGCGTGTAGGTGAGCACCAGGGCCCCGAGCGGCAGCGGGGGCAGGTCGTTCTCCGCGCTCAGCCAGGTCGTGGCGGCCGCGACGACGAAGCCGGCCGGGATGGTGCACCGGCGGCGCCAGAACACCGGCACCGAGGCCAGCAGCGCCGCGGCGACGGCGGCCCCGTGCGGCCTCGGGAGCAGCACGGGGACCAGCGTCCCGGTCGTGACGACCGCCGTGATCACCAGGTCGAGGGTCGTGTCCGACCAGTGCCGCCAGGGGAGCACCGCGTCCGGCGGCCGGCGGGCCATCTCAGTGCTCCTTGCGCTGCTCCAGCGTGGCGGCGAATTGCGCGCCGTCGTTGTGGTGCGGGAAGTCCCCGCCCGGGACGGGGACCCCGAGGAAGCCGCAGAGGGGCTCCCAGCCCTGCCCGACGTGGAACTCCAGCAGCCGGCTGGACGGCACCTCGCGGCGGACCTCCTCGATGTGCCGCTCGAACACCGTGACCGCGTGGTCCCGGTCGGCGAACCCGCCGCCGAAGACGCCGTTCCAGACGATGTCGAGGGACAGGGCGCGCAGCCGGGTGAACACCGGATCGCGGCCGTCGTCGGGGGCGGTGACCGACCGGTAGATGCTGCCGTGGGCGCTCCGGTACCACGAGGCCGGATCGCGGACGGTCAGGATGACCTTGGACTCCGGGTTCCGGGCGACGAGTTCGCGCCAGAACGCCGCGCCCGGCCAGTCGACGGACGAGCGGTACCCGTCGTAGACCTTCTCCCAGTCCGCCCGGCCCGCGGCCGCCTCCTCCCAGAGCGGGATCTCGCCGGGGCGGTCCAGCAGCCCCAGCATGTGGTGGCAGGGGCCGAAACCGAGCTGCTCCAGGGCCGCCTTGAGGGAGAGCGTGCCGGTGCGTCCGAAACCGACTCCGATGACGTCGAGCATGAGGGCCTCCACTGGGGAACGGGACGGGCTGCTAGCGGGCGCCGCGCAGGAGCATCGCCCAGAGGGTGGCGCCCGGGCCGAAGGCCAGCGCCATGGCATGGTGTCCGGGGTCGAGCGGTGCGGCCTGCTGGAGCCGTTCGAGGACGGCGAGGACCGCGGGTCCGGCGGTGTTCCCATGCTCGCGCATCACCGCGCGCGACACGCCGACCGATTCGGCGGGCAGCCGCAGCTCCTCCTCGACGCGGTCGATGATGCGGCGGCCGCCGGGGTGGAGCGCCCACCACGCCAGGTCGCCGCGGCCGAGCCCGTTGCGCGCGAGGAGCGCGTCGACGGGGGCGGGCACCGACGACGCCACGACGTCCGGCATGGTCGGCGCGAGCCGGATGTGCAGGCCGCGGTCGCCGACGTGGACCTGCAGGTCCTGGGCGAACCGGGGCGCGGTGAGCACCTCGGTGTCGACGATGTCCAGCCCGGGCAGGCCCGGCCGGCCCGGCCGCAGGACGACCGCCGCCGCGCCGTCGCCGAAGAGCGTCAGGACGACGGCGCCCTCCTTGTCGTACGGCGGCGGCTGGAGGTGGGGCGAGAAGAGGTCCACGCACACCAGGACGGCCGGCCTGCGGTGCACCTCCACCCAGTTCCGGCAGGCGGACAGCGCGGGGAGCGCGGCGTAGCAGCCCATGGGGCCGAGCGACAGCGCCTCGGTGCCGGGCGGCATCCCGAGGTCGTCCAGCAGCCCGTCCAGCCCGGGGGCGGAGTGCGTCGTGGTGGTCGAGGTCGCGAGCAGCCCGACCTCGCCGGGACGCAGCCCGGCGCGGTCGAGCGCGCGGCGGACCGCCTCGGCGGCCAGGGCGCGGGCGTCGGCGAGGCCGCGGTCCATCCGCCGGCCGGTGCCCCACTCCCGCGGATCCTCCACGAAAGGGTTCACGGCCATGCCCTTGGCGCCGATCTCGGAGTTGTCGATGACCCGCGCGACGATGTCGCCGCCCGGGTCTCCGGCGAACAGGGCGGCGAACTCGTCCATCTTGACCGGGGGCGGTGCCGTGAACGCCAGGTCGGTGATGCGTGCCGTCGGCATGGTGCGCCTTTCTCCTGCGAGGCCGTCGTTCACGAGGCCGGGACGGGACGGGGCGCCGGCCGCACCGGCGCGATCTCGCTCAGCGGCAGATCCCGGTCCGCCAGCTCGGCGAGGAGGTTCTCGATGCCGGACAGGAAGGCCGGGATGACCGGTGGCGGGACGTGGGCGGTGTCGGCCAGGAGGCTGAGCCGGACGGCGTGCGGATCCTCCACGACCCTGAACATCTCCAGGAAGAAGGTGACGCTCGCCCGCTCGACGCGCCGCTCCCAGGCGAACGACGACTCCCCGGGGGGCGCGGGCGGGGCGGGGAGGCGGGTGCGGGTCGGCGTCCACAGATCGTTGAAGGCGACGCTCAGGTCGACACCCGATCCGGCGACCAGCCGGGCCGCCAGGTCGGCGTCGAACTGGCCGTGCCGCTGCGCGCGGAAGGAGGCCTTCCACGCCTCGCGCACCACGTCCCCGAACGTCTCCCCGCCGAGCCCGATGACGGAGATCGTCTCCTGTGCGAGGTTGCCCACGGCGTTGTGGAGGTCCTTGCCCGCGCGGTTGCCGGCCATGAGCCGGACGGCGCACCGGTCGCGGCCGGTGTGCAGGCCGAGGAGCACCGTCGCCGCGGCCAGCAGGACGTGCGTCGTCCCCACGCGGTGCCGGGCGGCGACGGCGTCCAGCGCGAGCGGCACCGCCCGCGACCGGAGCCCGCCGCGCCAGAAGCGCGGGGTCGCGGGCGGGCCGGGCGGCGCGGGGAACATCGTGGGCGGCGCGGCGGCCAGCTCCCGGCGCCAGTGGTCGAGCGCCTGCTCCAGCGCGCGCCGCCCCCGCGGCGAGCGCTCGCGGGCGGCCTTCTCCGCCGGCTGGACGGCGCGCGCGACGCCGGTGAGCCCGCCTTGCAGGAGCCGCACGAACTCGGCTGCCACCACCTGCCCGCTGAGGAAGTCGGCGGCCAGGTGCGACATCCACAGCTGGAAGACCACCGGCCGGTCGTGGAGGAGGACGATCCGGGCGGCGAACGGCAGTTCGGCCGCCGGGTCGTGCTGCGCCCCCGGCGGCCGGGGCCGCCAGTCGCCGGCGAAGGCGTGCAGGTCGTCGACCGCGTCGACGCGGACGAGCCAGACCGTCAGTTCGCCCTCCGCCAGGACCTCCTGGTTCAGGGCGTGGTCGTCGCCGTGGAAGAGGGTGCGGAGCGACTGGTGGCGTTCGATCAGCAGGCGGAGCCCGTCCAGGACCTCGTCCAGGGCGAGTCCCTCGGGCAGCAGCCCGCCCGAGGTCGTGTCGGCGAAGGACGGCTCGCCCGGTCGGCGCATCTTGCGCCAGAAGTCCCACTGCCCGACGGTGCAGGGCGCCGTGCCGCCTCCGTCTCCGTGGAACGCGATCCGCCGTGTGGTGGTCGTGGTCATGTCGTTCCCCTGTACCGGCGGAGCAGCGCGGATCGGCGCTCCGCCTCGTAGCGCTCTTCGAGCGCGGACGGCAGCGTTGGATGCGGGGTCAGGAACCGCGGCCGGAGGGAGGCGCGGTGCCGCTCCCAGCCGGCCTCAGGCCGGTGGGGGCGGGTGGAGGCGGGCAGGGTCCGCGGCACGGGCGGGCCCGGCGGGGCGGCCGGGTCCTCGCCGAGCGCCCACCGCTCCGCCGCGTCCACGCGGGCCAGCGCGTCGGCCGGAGGCAGCCCGGTGAGGCCCAGCCAGGTGACCGCGCGGGTCGCGAAGGACGCGGCGCGCAGCTCCGGGAGGCGCTGGACGGCCGCCGCGATCGGCAGGACCGCCCGCGCCGTGAGCGACTCGCAGGCGAGCATGGAGAGGGAGGGCAGGGAGAGGGAGGGCAGGTCCGCGCCGGTCTCGCGGAACGGGTGCGGCCACGGGCGGGACGCGCCGGCGGCGCCGCACACGGGGCAGCCGACCAGGTCGACCCGTACCGCCGGAGCGTCCGCGTCCGTGGGCGCGAACGGCGGGGTCAGCAGCGCGCACTCCGCCTCCCGGACGGCCATCGCCCGGACGAGGCGGTCGAGGTCAGCCCGCATGGCGCCCTCCGATCGCCGCGAGGCCGCCGCGCGCCGCGAGCAGCCCCGCGCGCACCGCCGCGACTCCGAGGTCGGCGAGCGCCGTCCGGCCCGCCCGCCCGGCCATGGCGTGGTCGTCCTCGGACAGCCCCGAGTCGACCCAGGTCTCGACCGCCGTCCGGGTCAGGGGGCCGCCGCCCGGTGGCGGCGCGCCGGCGGACGCCACGTCCGCGCCGAGCAGGAACCCGGCCGCCCACACCTCGGTCGCCGGGCGGACGAGCCGGCCGGGCAGCCGGCCCATGCGCGGCGCCGCCTCGGCGAGCACCGCCTCCGGGTCCCGGCCGGTGAGCGCGCAGGCGTCGTACCAGTACCAGCCGAACTTGTGCTCGACGGGCTCGCGGTCCATGAGCCGGACGCCGCAGCGGGAGTCCAGCAGTTCGACGGCGTACGGGCCGGGTTCGAGGCGTCCGGCGGTGGACCAGTGCCCGTCGGGGACGGCCGCGCGGGGGGCGAAGACCGTCGAGTGCAGGCGGCCGTGGTGGCCGACGATCGTCGGATCGTGGCCGTGGTCGAGCAGGTGCGGCACGGTGGCCACGACGGGGACGCCCTCCCGGCGGCAGAAGACCACCACCTGCTCGTCGTCGTCCTGCGCCTCGTCGGGGACGCCGGCCAGGTGGGCGGCGAGCCGCCGCGCCGCGGCCACGGGCAGGACGAGCCCCTGGGTGGGCGTCCACTCCGTCGCGGAGAGCGGGACGCACGCCGTGCCGGCCACGGCCCCCCGGCGCGCGAGGTAGGAGTTGTGCGGGCTGTTCCAGTGGGAGTACATGGCGATGCCGTGGTCGGGATGCGCGGCGACGACCTCGTGCAGGTGCCGGGCGAATCCCGGGGCGGGCACGACGTCGTCCTGCAGCACCAGGTGGTGCGTGGAGTCGTCGTCGATCGCCGCCCATGCCCGTTTGGCGGTGCGCAGCGGGCTCGGCGCGGCGTCCGGGTCGGGATCGCGCACGATCCGCGGCCGGAGCGCGCCGAACGACGCGGTGAGCGCGCGCAGCCGCTCCGCGCGCCGGGGATGATGCATGATCACGGTGCCGATGCGGATCGGTCCGCCATGGGAGCCGCGGGAATCGTGTGCCATTCGCCCTGTCTCCGCCCGAGGGGCGTGAAGTCGCCGTGTCCGGTGGGTGTTCATCTTCGGCGGGGCGAGGGCGCCTCCGTAACGCCGGAACGGGCACGCCTACGGGCGGACGGATGGGCCGCCCGTCCGGGCCCGCACGATCGCCCTGCCCGATGGGCCTGCCCGTTCGTCCAGGGTGCGCCCGGCGGCGGGGCGGCCGTGCACGGTCCAGCCGGCGGCGGACCGCTCGGGCGCCGTCCGGCCGGACATCGTGCGCCAGACGAAGCCCAGCTCGAGCCGGCTCCGGACGCGGAGCACGTTCATGATCGTCGTCACGTGGCGCTGCACGGTCCGGGTGGAGCTGCCGAGGCTCGCGGCGATCTCCTTGTCGGCCATCCCGGTCGCGAGCAGTCGCAGCACGTGCAGGTGGACGGGGGCGAGGACCGCGTCCTCCTCGGTGTCCTCGGCGGCGTCGCGCCAGTACCGCTCGAAGATGGCGAGCAGCGAGGCGACCGCGCCGGCGGGCGCGTCGACGCGGGTCCAGTCCGTCAGGCGCGGTTCCCAGGCCAGGGCCGCGACCTCCCGGTCCACGATGGCGAGGTACAGGGGGAGGCCGTACGCCAGCACGACGCGCGTGCTGACGCCGCGGCGATCCGGCGGCGGGGGAGCCTCGAACCCCTGGGGTTGCAGGACGAGGACCTCGCGCCGCGCCGAGTCCAGGAGTTCGCCGGCCCGCCGCCGGCCCGCCGCCGCGGCGGACGGTAACGGTCGAGCGGCTGCGGATGGGGGAGTCGGCGCAAGGGTGAGCCCCCGACGGCCCGTGGCCATGGATTCCTCCAGTGGTCTGCGACGCCGACGAGAGTACGGACCGCGGGCCGGCCCCGTAACCGGGGCAGCCTGGGGAACCCGAGAGGGGATTCCCCGGTGTCCCCGGGCCGGTCACCGTGCTGGAGTCACCGTGCTGGAGTCATTGCGCCTGGAGGAAGAGCAGGACCGCCCGCACCCGCCGGTGAAGGCCCGCGTCGTGCGGGATGTCGAGCCGCTCCAGGATGGCGGTCACGTAGCTCTCGACCGTCTTGGGCCGCAGGTTCAGGCGCTCGGCGATGGCCTGGTTGGTGAGCCCCTCCGCCATCAGCGCGAGCACCTCCCGCTCCCGCGGCGCCAGCCGGCCCACCGGCCCGGCGGCCTGCTGCCTGGCCATGAGCTCCTCGACGATGACCGGGTCGATGACGGCGCCGCCCTCGACGACCCGGTGCAGCGCGCCGACGAGCTGGGAGACGTCGACGACGCGCTCCTTCAGCAGGTAGCCGACATGGCCCTCGCCGCCGTTGACCAGGTTGAGCGCGTACTCGATGTCGATGTGCAGGGAGAAGAGCAGCACGGCGACGTCCGGATGCCGCGCCCTGATCTCCTGCGCCGCCATCAGCCCCTCGCCGGTGAACGTGGGGGGCATCCGGATGTCGAGGATCACCACGTCCGGGGGGAGCCGCCGCACCTCGTCGAGCAGCTCCTCGGCGTCGCCGACCGTCGCGACGACCTCGACGCCGCGCTGGGAGAGCAGTGCCGCGATGCCGTCGCGGATCAGGACCGCGTCGTCGGCGATGATGACGCGCAAGAGAATTCCCCGATGATCGACGTGCCCTGCCCCGCGGTGCTGACGACATCGAAGGTACCCCCGATCGCCGACACCCGTTCGGCGAGACCGGACAGCCCCCTGCCGTCCGGGGCCGCCTGGCCGATGCCGTCGTCCTCGACGGACACCCGCAGCGTGCCGCCGCGCTGCCGCAGGCTCACGGTGACGGCGCGGGCCCGGGCGTGCCGGACGGCGTTGGTCAGTCCCTCGGCGACCAGGAAGTAGGCGGTCGCGGACAGCTCCACGTCGAGTCCGGCGGGCGCCTGCCCGGTCAGGGTGACCGGCAGCGGCGCCGCCTCGGCGAGTTCGCGCAGGGCGCCGTCGAGGCCCCGCTGGAGCAGCGCGGGGCGGCGTCCGCGGGAGAGCCTGCGCAGCTCCTCCAGCGCCCGCTGCAGTTCGGCCGCGGCGCTGTCGAGCTGTGCGCGGGCCTCCCCGGCACCGCCCGCCGGCAGGTGGTCGCGGGCGATCTGGACGGCGAGCATCGCGTTGAGCATCCGGAACTGCGCGCCGTCGTGCAGGTCGCGCTGCAGCCGCCGGCGCACCTGGTCGACCTGCGCCTCGGCCGCGCGGCGGAGGGTGTCCAGCTTGGTGGCGTTGCGCGCCAGCCACATGCGCAGCAGGCCGCCGGCGACCGTGATCGCCAGCAGGACCTGGAGGGCGACCGCGGCGGCGTTCAGCGGGAGCCGCAGCCGCCCCGTGACGGAGAACGGGAGGAGGTAGGGCAGCAGCGGCTCGATGGCCAGGTGCAGTCCGATCAGGATCCCGAGGGTCCACGCGGGGTAGAGCTCGCGCCGCCAGCACGAGCGCGACCAGCGGCGCACCAGGACCAGGACGACGAGCAGGGCGACCGCGACGACGTGCGCGTGCGCGAGCACCGCGACGGGGCCCTCGGCCCTCCACCCCATGGAGACGCAGGACAGGCAGGGCTCGAAGCGGCTGCGGTCCATGGCGTGGTAGTCGGCGTAGAGCGTCAGGGGCAGGAGCAGGGTCAGCGCGACGGCGGCGCGCTCCAGCCGGTCGGCGAGCCGGAACTCGGGGAAGGCGAGCAGGACGCCGACCGCGAGCGGGGCGGGCAGCGCGCGGCCGAGCAGCGTGAGCTCGTGGGCGGCGCCCTGCCCGGCGGGGTCCAGCAGGCGCAGCGGCCAGGTCAGGCCGGCGACGATGAGCAGGAGTCCGAGTCCGCGCGAGGGCCGCTGGTGGGCCAGCAGCATCCCGCTGGTGAAGAAGGCGGAGGTCAGCATGATGACGGCGGCGGGGAAGACGACCCCGCCCTCACCGGACCGGGTGACCGCGAGCACGGTGGCGCCGGTGCTGGCGGCGACCGTGGTCGTGATGAGGGCAAGGGGCCAGTGCCGTACGGCCGATGGAAACGTGGAACGCATGAAGGAGGGTTGCCTCGCATCCCGGTGAACCGCGTTGATCGAGTTCCGTACTTCTCCTCTTGATCATAAGTTGCGCCCGGAGTGGCTTGCCAGAATTGGCTGGGTCTGGCCAGTTTGAGCCTTTTTCGGCTTTTGGGAACTGCGGCGCCGGCGTGTAGTAAACCAAACAGGTCGGAATTGGTGACTTCATGTCTGAAAAGTGACACCGAGCTTGCTGTGGGGCGTCGTGTGCGTTGTCATGACAAGGCCCGGTACGGGCCACAGGGGGACAGAGGAGTGGTGACGATGAGGCACAGCATCGGGGGCGCCCGGCGGCAGGAGGCGGCGGGCCTCAGAGTGGC
Source organism: Actinomadura sp. NPDC049382 (assembly GCF_040677125.1). Classification (NCBI taxonomy): domain Bacteria; kingdom Bacillati; phylum Actinomycetota; class Actinomycetes; order Streptosporangiales; family Thermomonosporaceae; genus Actinomadura; species Actinomadura sp. NPDC049382. The sequence goes on along the minus strand of NZ_JBFARO010000161.1, from coordinate 5,332 downwards.
GATCGACATCGGCAACGAGGTCCTGGCCCGCGGGCTGGAGGACGTGCTCCGCGGCGTCGCGGGCGTCGGGGCCGTGCGGCGGTGCAGGAGCAGGGCGGAGGCGGGCATGCTCGCCGGCTCGGGGGAGACCGACGTGATCATCCTGACCGGCGCCGAGACGGGATGGCTCGGCGAGGTGCCGCCCGGCGCCGCGGGCAGGTCCGCGAAGGTGCTCGTCCTGCTCGACCAGACGGAGGCGCGCGAGGCCTCGCTCCTGGCCTCGATGGGGGCCGACGGCTTCCTCGTCCAGCAGGAGATCACCGCCGAGTCGCTGGGCGAATCGATCGAGCGCATGGTGCGCGGAGAGGTGCCGATGCCGGCCCGGCTGGCCCGCGAGCTGCTCTCCCGCGCCGGATCGCCGCCGCCGGAGCGGGCTCCGCGCCCGGTCCGGCTCACCGCGCGCGAGCAGGAGACCCTGAACCTGCTGGCCGAGGGGCTGAGCAACAAGCAGATCGCGCGCCGGCTCGGCATCTCCGACCACGGCGCCAAGCGGCTCGTGACCAGCGTCCTGCTCAAGCTCGGCGCGCCCAACAGGACCGCCGCGGTCGTCACCGCGATCAGGGCGGGCATGGTCGGCGAGCCGTCGGCGCGGAACCGGTAAGCGTTTTGTATGCGCCATTTGCCAGTATGGCCGGGTGGCTCCCGCCAAGCGCATGACGACCGCACGGAAAACCGTCGCCCAATACCCGATGGACGGCCCGCGTCCGTCCATTGACCGCGCCATTGCCCGGGCGTGCCTCGCCACGGCGCGCGAGGAACTCCTCGTGATGTTCCCGGGCACCGGCGAGGAATGGGAGCGCTTCGGCCGGCCCGTGCGGCCGGCGGCCCGCCGGGGGACGCGGGTCGTCGTCCGCGAGGCCGGCCGCCGCCGCGCCCGCGGCGTCCGGGTCCGCGCCGACCTGTCGGCGTTCCTCGTGGTGGCGGACCGCGTCGTCGGCGTCCACGCCGACGAGCGCGGCCGGGCGGGCGTCGTGCGGGCCGCCGACCGGATCGCGGAACTCGTCGAGGCATTCGAATGTCACTGGGGGCACGCTCGACTGCCCGACGAGGAGGCCGACCCGGCGGTCCACCTGCAGGAGGAGATACTCGGCCGGCTGGCCGCGGGCGCCACGGACGCCGTGGTCGCCAAGGAGCTCGGCATCTCCCGGCGCACCGTCCAGCGCCACGTCAACAGGACGATGGACGCCCTCGGCGTGCGCAGCCGGTTCGAGCTGGGCATGCGCCTGGCCGCGGGGGACTGGGCGGGCGCGTGCGGGTGCTGACCGCGGGGCGGCGGCCGGCGGGCGACGGGGTCAGCGCTCGTCGAGGAGCGCGCTCGTCTCGGCCGCCGCCGCGGCGTCCCCCAGGCGCTCGTAGACGCTGACCGCCTCGCCCCAGACCTTCTTGGCGGCGGCTTCGTCGCCCTGCTCCGAGTGGACCGAGCCGAGCACGCGGAGCGTGTCGGCGAGGAAGGCGTCCCAGCCGCGCGTCCGCCACAGGCGCGCCGACTCCTCCAGGTGCAGCCGGGCCGACGCGAGCCGGCCCGCCGCCAGGTCGAGCTCGCCGAGGACCTTCAGGGCGTCGGCGAGATGGTGCCCGAACCCGTGGCGGCGGCTGAGGAACAGCACCGAGTTCACCGTCGGGAGCGCCCGCTCGTCGCCGAGGGCCGCGTAGAGCTTGGAGAGGTAGAGCAGGGAGAACGCCTCCGCGTAGTGGTCCCCGAGCTCGTGGCAGACGCGCAGCGAGTCCACGAGCAGCTCGTGGCCGCTCTCGATGCGTCCGGTCAGGCAGTGCGCGGCGCCGAGGAACTGCATCGCGGTGGCCTCGAACCGGGGGTTGCCGAGCAGCCGGGCGAGCGCCAGGCACCGCGTCAGGTGCCGGGCGGCCGGCTGCGGGCGCCCCTCCCCGCAGGCGATGCCCATCATCAGGTGCGCCCGCGCCTCACCGCCCAGGTGGTCGGTCTCCTGGGCCAGCCGCAGCGCCTCCCGCGCGCTCTCCAGCGCCTGCTCGGAGTCGCCGCGGGCGATCAGCCCCCAGCACTGCGCCACCAGGGCGTCCGCCATCCCCCGCCGCTCGCCGGCCTCCTCGAACAGGCGCAGCAGCCGGCTGGCCTCGGCGTAGGAGGTGGCCATCGCGTTGCCGGTCTCCTCGGTGGAGATCCAGGTCGTCATGTCGATCAGGCCCCGCAGGAGGACGGCCTCGCCGAGCCGGTCGCCGGCCGCGGCGCACAGCGCCATCGCCCTGCGGTGCAGCGGCACCCAGTCCTGCGTCAGGCTCCTCATGTCGAGGTACTTCTCCATCGACGCCGCCAGGTCCCAGGCGAACCCGGCCAGCTCCAGCTCGCAGGCCTGCTCCACCGCGGCCGCCATCGCGGCCCGTTCCGTGTCGAACCAGGCCATGGAATCGGCCAGCAGGCGCTCCGTCACCTCGGCGGGCAGCTCGTACCGGGGCGCGGGTCCGTGGAGGGCCGCGTAGCAGGGGCCCGGTATCCGCTCCGCGGCGCGCTCGGCCAGCCGCAGCCAGGCGCCGAGGGCGCGCCGCACGGCCGCGAGCCGCTCCGCCGCGGACTCCTCCCGGGCCGCGAGCTCGCGGGCGTAGATCCGGACGAGGTCGTGGTAGCGGTAGCGCGGCTCCCCGCCGGCGCCGGTGCCGGTGGCCACGAGGAGCTGGGCGTCGATCAGGGTCTCCAGGTGGGCCCGGGCCGCCCGGTGGGAGCCGCCGAGCAGCGCGGCCGCGACCCAGCCGGCGAAGTCGGGGGCCTCCAGCAGGCCGAGCAGCCGGAACAGCCGCTTGGCCGGGCCAGGGAGCCGCTGGTAGCTGAGCCGGAACGAGGTGCGCACGGCGAGGTCGCCCGCGGTCAGCTCGTCCAGCCGGTGCCGCTCGTCGCGCAGCGAGTCGGCCAGCCACGCGAGGGTCCGGTGCGGCCTGCCCGCCACCCGGGACCCGGCGATGCGGACGGCCAGCGGTATGCCCCCGCACAGCCGGGCGACCTCGGCGGCGGTCGCGGGATCGGCGCCGATCCGCTCCGCGCCGATGATGCGGCCGAGCAGCGCGACGGCCTGCCCGGCGTCGAAGACGTCGAGGGCGAGGTGGCCGGCCCCCTCCAGGCCGGTGAGCGGGAACCGGCCGGTGACCAGGACCGCGCTGCCCGGCGCGCCGGGCAGCAGCGGGCGGACCTGGCTCTCGGCGGACGCGTCGTCGAGCAGGACCAGGACCCGGTGGCCGGCGAGGACGGTCCGGTAGAGCGCGGCCCGGTCCTCCAGGGACCGCGGCACGTCCTGCCCGCGGACGCCGAAGGCCCGCAGGAAGCCGCCGAGCACCTGCGCCACGTCCACCGGTTCCCCGTCGGCGGTGCGCAGCCGCGCGTAGAGCTGCCCGCCGGGGAAGCGCGAGACCAGCCGGTGCGCCACGTGCAGGGCCAGCGTGGTCTTCCCCACCCCGCCCATGCCCGTGATCACCGCGACCGGCGCGGACTCCCGGGCCGACAGCAGCCCGGTCAGCGCCGTGACCTGGTCCTCCCGGCCGGTGAAGTCCGGGATGAGGGGAGGCAGCTGCGCCGGGACGGGCAGCCGGGCCGCCCGGACGGCCTCCCGCGGCCGGTCGTCCTTGGACAGCGCGGCGAGGTACGCCGCCTGGACGCGCGCCCCCGGATCCACGCCCAGCTCCGCCGTGACGCTCTCCCGGTACGCCTGGTACCGGCGCAGCGCCTCGGCGGTGCGCCCGTCGGCCGCGAGCAGCTCGATCACGCCCGACTCCAGCCGCTCGTCCAGCGGGTACGCCTCCGCCAGCGCGGCGACGCGGTCGAGGACCGCGCCTGCGCGTCCCGCCGCCACCGCCGCCGCGGTCAGCTCCGCGGCGGCGGAGTGGACCTCCTCGGTGACCGCGCGCAGCAGGGGGTCGGAGGAGCCGGTGCGGGGCAGGTCCGCCAGCAGGGGCCCGCGCCAGAGCGCGAGGGCCGACTCGAGCAGTTCCGCCTTGTCCGCGGCGCCCTCGGCGGCGCCGGCCCGGTCCACGAGCGAGCGGAAGCGGCCGAGGTCGACGGCGGCGGCCGGGAGGGTGAGGCGGTATCCCGAGCCGTCGTGGTCGAGGGTCCAGCCGGGCTCCGGCGCCGGGTCGATCCGCCTGAGCCACTGCCGCAGCCGGGAGACGCCCACCTGCACCGACCCCGGCCTGACCTCCTCGGGACCTCCGGACCAGGCGAGTTCGACGAGGCGGTCCGCGGGCAGGGCGTCCGGTGCGGCGACGAGCAGGGCCCCGAGCAGGCCGCGCAGGATCGGCGAGCGGGGAGGCGGCACGGGCGCGCCGTCCACCTCGACGGACAGCGGTCCCAGCACGGCGAAGCGCAAGCCCACGGAACCCACCGTCTCCAGCCTCCGTCGCGACTCGGCCTGGTGCCCGACGAATTAGTGTAAAAGGGGGAAGTGATGCGCGCAGCGATCATCCCCTCTCCCGTGCCGGCGGCGGTGGTCCGGCGGGCGCGGTACGCGATCTCGACCGTCTACGCCGCCGAGGCCCTCGCCTTCTCCACCGTCATGGCCCGCGTCCCGCAGGTCCAGCACGAGAACGGGCTGAGCGACCAGGGCATCGGCGTACTGGTGGCGCTGGTCCCGGTGCTGGCGGTCGCCGGCGGCCTCGGGGCGGCGAGGCTGTGCGGCCGCACGGGGTCCGGGCTCGTCCTGCGCTGCGCCCAGCCGCTGTTCTTCGCCGCGGTCGTCCTGCTCGGCACGGTCCGGGGGGCCGCGCCGCTCACCGCCGCGGTCGCGCTGTTCGGGACCTCGCTCGGCATGATCGAGGCGGCGCTGAACGCGCAGGCCGTGGCGATCGAGAGGCACGAGGGCCGGTCCCTGGTCAACGGCTTCTTCGCGGTGTTCAGCGGGATGAGCATCGCCGGTTCGCTCTGGGGCGCGCTGGCCAACCGCCTCGGCCTCTCCCTGGCCGCGGGATTCCTCGTCCCGGCGCTGGTGGGACTGGCGGTCGCGGTGGCGACGGCCGGGGCGATCCTGTCCAGGGCCCGGGAGAACCCGCTCGGACCCGCGGCGGAGCGGGCCCGCGCCCGCGCGGCGGCGCTCGGGGTGCCGTGGCGCCCGCTGCTGGTCCTCGGCGCCCTGCTCGCCGCCGCGTACGTGGCCGAGGGAGGGATCGCGGGGTTCGCCGTCAAGTACGTCCGGGACGAGCTGGGCGGCGCGGACGCGGTCGCGCCGCTGGCCCTGACCGCGTTCGCCGCCGCGACCGTCACCGGGCGGGCGCTGGCCGACCGCGTGGTGCGCCGCCGGGGCGCGGCGTGGCTCGTCCGGCGCGGCGCCCTCGTGGCCGC
>NZ_JBFARO010000160.1:0-17949 GCF_040677125.1 Actinomadura sp. NPDC049382 | reverse complement strand
CGTCGGCCAGGCCGCCGTGCAGCTCGCGCGGGCGGCGGGCGCGCGGCGGATCGTCGCCGGCGCCCGGTCGCCGGACGCCCGGGCGCCGGCGGCGGCGGCCGGCGCGGACGCGGTCGTCGCCCTCGACACCGCCGACGTCGCCGAGCTGGCCCGGCGGTTCGCGGACGCCGCCGACGGACCGGTGGACCTGGTCCTCGATCCGCTGTTCGGCGCCCCGGCGGCGGCAGCGGCGCGGACGCTGCGCCCCGGCGGGCGGCTCGTCAACCTCGGAGGCTCGGCGGGCGAGACGTGCCCGATCGACTCCGCCACCCTGCGCGGGAGGTCGCTGCGGCTGCTCGGCTACACCAACAACGAGCTGTCGGCGGAGCAGCGGGCGGCGTCGATCGCGTTCGTCGCGGAGCGGGCCGCGTCCGGGAGCCTGGCCGTGGCCCACGAGACCGCGCCCCTGGAGGACGCGGCGGACGCGTGGCGGCGCCAGGGCGACGGGACGGCGGCGGGGCGGATCGTCCTCACCCCGCGGTGACCTGGGGGACGGTCTCCAGCCGGGCGAAGTCGGCGCTGATCTCCCCCGCCGTGTGCAGCAGCAGCGGCAGGTGCTCCTCCAGCAGCTGCTCGACGGGCGTCTCGGCGGCGTGGGTGTTGACGTTGATGCCCGCGATGACCTTGCCCGAGCCGTCCCGCAGCGGCGCCGCGACCGAGCGGATGCCGCGGGCGAGCTGCTCGTCGGTCAGCGCCCAGCCGCGCGCCCGCACCTCGCGCAGCTCCGCGTCCCGCTCGGCCTTGGTGAGCTGGACGCGCGGCTCCAGCCCGGAGCGGGTCGGCTCGGCGAGGATCCGGTCGACCTCGGCGGGGTCGAGCGCGGCGAGCTGCACCTTGCCGAGCGAGGTCTGCAGCGCGGGGAACCGGGTGCCGATCTGCACCGCCAGCGCGACGATCTTCGGAACGGCGACGCGCGCGACGTAGACGATGTCGGACCCGTCGAGCTGCGCGATCGAGCACGACTCGTTCGTCCGGGCGACGAGCCGCTCCATGTGCGGGCGCGCCACGTCCCACAGGCCCATGGACCGGACGTAGGCGACGCCGAGGTCGAGCACGCGCGGGGTGAGCGCGTAGCCGCCCTCGCCCGCCCGGACGTAGCCGAGCTCCTGCAGCGTGAGCAGCACGCGGCGGGCGGTCGGCCGGGCGAGCCCGGCGGCCTCGGCGACCTGCGCGAGGGTCATCACCGGCCGCCGCGCCTCGAACGCGGTGATGACGTCCAGGCCCCGGGCCAGCGCCTCGATGAAATCCGGTCCGGTGCCTTCCCGTGGCATCGATCATCCCCTCGCCGGCCGTCTCAGATCACTCGGCTGTCCATCATACGGACACCTGACCGGAGGTCCGCGACCCGCCCCTGTCGGGGCGTGCCGCGGACCCGGGCGGCGGAGGGTGCGGCCGGCCGGCGGGAGCGGACGCAGAGCGGACAGCCCGGCCCGGCGGGATGGGGCTAGGGGATGAGGCTAGGGGATGAAGCGGAAGATGCTCTGGAGGACGCAGGCGGGCTTGTCGGCGTTCTCGATCTCCACGACGAGGTCGGCGGTGACCTGGACGCCGCCGGCGACGTCCGCCACGTCCGCGAGGGTTCCGGAGAGGCGGATGCGGGAGCCGGCCGGGACGGGGGCCGGGAAGCGCACCTTGTTCAGCCCGTAGTTGATCTTCGTGGTGACGCCGGTGACGTCGAGCAGCTCCGTCCACAGCGGGATGACCAGCGACAGCGTCAGGTAGCCGTGCGCGACCGGGCCGCCGAACGGGCCGTCCTTGGCGCGCTCGGGGTCGACGTGGATCCACTGGTGGTCGTCGGTGGCGTCGGCGAAGGTGTCGATGCGGGACTGGTCCACCTCCAGCCAGCGGCTGGTGCCGAGCGAGCCGCCCGCCAGGCTCTTCAGGTCCGCGTACGCGACGGTCGTGCTCATGCCTCCTCCTCGCCCGCCGGAGCCAGGCCCAGGGCCCGCACGGCGTTGTCCTTCAGGATCTTGGGGCGGACGTGCGGCTTGATCTCCAGCTCCGCGAAGTCGCGCCGCCACCGGTCCGGGGTGATGACCGGGTAGTCGGAACCGAACAGGACCTTGTCCTGCAGCAGCCCGTTGGCGTACCGGACGAGCTGCGGCGGGAAGTACTTCGGCGACCAGCCGGACAGGTCGATGTAGACGTTCGGCTTGTGCGTGGCGACGGCGAGCGCCTCGTCCTGCCAGGGGAACGAGGGGTGCGCCATGATGATCGTCAGTTCGGGGAGGTCGACGGCGACGCCGTCCAGCAGCATCGGGTTGGACAGGCCGAGCCGGATGCCTCCGCCGCCCGGCATCCCGGCGCCGATCCCGGTCTGCCCGGTGTGGAACAGGGCCGGGACGCCGTGCTCGGCGGCGACCTCCAGCAGCGGGTACGCGCTGCGGTCGTCGGGTGCGAAGCCCTGCAGCGACGGGTGGAACTTGATGCCGCGGACGCCGCGCTCCTCGATCAGCCGGCGGAACGTCCGGGCGCCGGCGCGCCCCTTGGCCGGGTCGATGCTCGCGAACGGGATGAGCACGTCGGGGTGTTCGGCGGCGCGGTCGGCGATCTCCTCGCTGGAGATGGCGGGGTGCCCGGTGGCGTTCTCCATGTCGACGGTGAACACGACGGCCGCCGTCCGCCGCTCGCGGTAGTAGGCGGCGATCTCGTCGATCGCCGGCGTGCGGTTCTGGTCGGCGCCGAAGTACTTCGCCGACGCCTCCATGAACTCCTCCGGCAGCGACAGGTGGCCGTGCCCGTCGGACTCGACGTGGACGTGGACGTCGATCGCCTCCAGCGCGGCCAGGTCGAGGCCGCTCACGCGGCGCCCTCCGGCGCCGCGGGGAGGTTCTCCCCCACGCTCTGCTCGTGCTCGGCGAAGACCGCCGGCCAGACCCCGGCGATGTCCGCCGCCGCCCAGCCGCCGTCCCGGTAGGCGGCGACGGCCTGGGTCGGGTGCGTCCAGAGCGAGAGCCGGTCGCCGCCGATCCCGATGGCCTGCCCGGTGATGCCGGACGCGGCGTCCGAGGCGAGGAAGGCCACCAGCCCGGCGGCGTCCTCGGGGGTGCCGAAGGCCAGCGCGCGGCGCGCGAACGGCGGCATGGCGCGGCCCTCCCGCATCGCCGCCACATAGGGCGCGAGCGCGGGGATCGTCTCGGTCATCGCGGTGGCGGCGACGGGCACGACCGCGTTGACGGTGACGTTCGCGCGGGCCAGCTCCATCGCCCAGGTCCGGACGAACCCGACGATCCCGGCCTTGGCCGCGGAGTAGTTCGTCTGGCCGAAGTTGCCGCGCTGCCCGGCCGGCGAGCCGACCAGGATGAGCCGGCCGCCCTCGCCCTGCTCGCGGAACCGGACCGCCGCCGCGCGGGCGCAGGTGAACGTGCCCTTCAGATGCACCCGGACGACGGTGTCGAAGTCGTCGTCGGTCATCTTCCACAGCACCCGGTCGCGCAGGACGCCGGCGTTGGTCACCATCACGTCGAGCCGGCCGAACTCCGCCACGGCCCGCGCGACCAGCGCGTCGGCGGCCTCGGCGGGGCCGACCGCGGCGGGGTGCGCGACGGCCCGCCCGCCCGCGGCGGCGATCCGCGCCGCGGCCGCCTCGGCGGCGCCGGCGTCCGCGTCGTTGACGACGACGGCCGCGCCGGCGCGGGCGAGTTCGCCGGCGTAGGCGAGACCGAGGCCCCGGCCGGCTCCGGTGACCACCGCCACCTTCCCGTTCAGCTCCATTGCCACCCTTCCGATCCGCGTTGTGCCCTAGAAGCTAGATTCATTGCTGTCGCTCGTCAAGATTTGATCGAATAAAGTGGGACGCGGCCGGAGACCGGGGGCGGCATGGTGGGATGTCCAGCGACGGCGCCGTCCCACCGATGGCGGCGTCCACCGATGGCGGCGAACGGCGACGACGGAGGGACGGGGCATGACCGGCGAGCAGGACGACGCGTCCGCGAGCGCACGGCCGCGCCGGCGCGCCCCGCAGCAGCTGCTGTTCAGCTTCCTCGGCTCGCTCGTCCTCGACCGCGGCCTCCCGCCGATCAGCTCCCGGGTCTTCCTGCACCTGCTGGAGGACCTCGGCGTCGCGGAGGCGGCCGGCCGCGCCACGCTCGCGCGGATGACCCGCAAGGGGCAGCTCGCCCGCGTCCGGGAGGGCCGCACCGCGCGGTTCTCGCTCACCCCCTGGGCCGAGGAGCTGCTCCGCGAGGCCACCCCCCGGGTCCGCTCGGCGGAGCCGTTCGCCCACCCCGGCGGCGAGTGGACGCTGCTCAGCTACTCCATGCCGGAGAGCCGCCGCGACCTGCGCCACCAGATCCGCGCCCGGCTGATCTGGGCCGGCTTCGGCGGGCTGCGCGACGGGCTGTGGATCGCGCCCGGCCGGGTCGACATAGACGCGATCTTCGCCGGCCCCGCGTTCGCCGGGCTGGCGGAGCTGGCCGACGCGTTCTACTCCGTCCCGGTGGAGGGCACCGACGTGCCGCGGCTGCTGCGCCGCGCCTGGGACGTCCCGGCGATCCGCGCCGAGCACGAGTCGTTCATCGCGACCTGGACGCCGGACCGGGAGCGGCGCGGCAGCCCGCTCAGCCGGCTCACCCTCCTCGGCGCCGACTGGCTGCAACTGCTGCGCACCGACCCGGGGCTGCCCGCCGAGCACCTGCCCGCCGACTGGCCGGCGCCCGCGTCCACCGCCCTGTACCGGGAGCGGTTCGCCGCCCTCGAACCCGACGCCGCCGACCAGCTCCGCACCCTGCTCGCCGCCGACGCCGGCCGCCGCTGAACCGGCCGGGCGGCGGTGCGTACCGCTTGCCGTGCCACCCCGAATCCGGGCTCAGGATTTCCGCGCGGCCATTTAAGGAATGGCCGAAAATGCGGCCGCCGGACGAGTCCATGCGGTGATCTGGCGGCCCGGCGCGGCGCCCCGTACGTTGGCTGCGTCGGTCATTCGGGAGCCGCCCGCGGGTGCGCTCCGACGCGTCCGTGGAGAGGGCAACAATGGAGAATCCGCTCGTCATCGATCCGTCCGGCGGCGACGTCCAGGGAGAGGCCGCGAAACTGCGGGCGCGCGGCCCGGTGACGCTCGTGGAACTGCCCGGCGGCGTCGTCGCGTGGGCGGTCACCGGCCAGGAGCAGCTGAAACGCCTGCTGGCCGATCCGCGGGTGTCGAAGGACCCGAATCTGCACTGGACGAAGTACATCGACGGCGAGATCGCCGAAGACTGGCCGCTGCGCCTGTGGGTCTCGGTGCGCAACATGTTCACCGCCTACGGCGAGGACCACCGCCGGCTGCGCGCCATCATCTCCCGGGCGTTCACGCCCCGCCGCACCGAGGCGCTCCGGCCCGACGTCGAGCGGATCACCGCCGGCCTGCTGGACGGGCTCGCCGCCGCCCCCGGCGGGCGCGCCGACCTGCGCGAGGCGTTCGCCTACCCGCTGCCGATCGAGGTGATCTGCCGGCTGTTCGGCGTCCCGGAGGAGACGCGGCCGAGCCTGCGCCGGTGCGTGGACGGCATCTTCAACACCGCGCTGACCGCGGAGGAGGCCATCGCCAACCAGACCGAGATGTACGGCATCCTGCAGGACTTCGTCGCGTTCCGGCGCCGCAAGCCCGCCGACGACCTGGCCGGCGTGCTGATCTCCTCCCGCGACGAGGACGGGTCGCGGCTCAGCGAGGAGGAACTGGTCGACACGCTGATCCTGATGATCTCCGCCGGGCACGAGACCACGGTGAACCTGCTCGACCAGGCGATCACCGCGCTGCTGACGCATCCGGAGCAGCGCGCGCTCGTCCGGGCCGGGTCGGTGCCGTGGACGGAGGTGATCGAGGAGGCGCTGCGCTGGCAGCCGCCCGTGGCGAACCTGCCGCTGCGCTACGCCGTCGAGGACATCGACGTCGACGGCGTCACGATCGGCAAGGGCGAGGCGATCCTCGCCGCCTACGCGGCGGCCGGGCGCGACCTTTCCCTGCACGGCGACAGCGCCGACGCCTTCGACATCACCCGGGCCGTCAAGGAGCACATCTCCTTCGGCCACGGCGTGCACTTCTGCGTGGGCTCGCCTCTCGCGCGGATGGAGGCCGAGATCGCCCTTCCGGCGCTTTTCGCCCGCTTCCCGGATATGGAGCTCGCCGTCGATCCGGGCGAGCTGCGGCCGGTCGAGTCGTTCATCTCCAACGGGCACCGGTCGCTGCCGGTCAGGCTGAATTCCTGAGCTTTCGCCGCGCTTTTCCCCGGCCTGCTCGCGAGACCGGGGAAAAGCGCGGGACGGCCCGCGGACGCGTCAGCCGGCGTCGCGGCGCGCCCTGGCCCGGCGCTTGCCCTCGTGCATCGCCTGGACCCGCGCGATCGGGATCGTGTGCCCCTCCTCCACCAGGTCGGCGGGGAGGGACTGCGGTGCCGGCATCAGCTCCGACCACGGGTCGCGGTCGCCGAGGACGCCGAGCGCGGTCCTGATCGTGAAGTCGGCCGGGGCGACGCCGTCGAGGTCGTCCCACGCGACGGGGAACGAGACGGGCGCGCCGGGGCGGATGCGCGGGCTGTAGGCGGCGGCGACGGTCGCGCCGCCCGCTCGGGTCGAGTCGAGGAACACCTTGCCGCCGCGGTCCTCGCGGATGAACGCGGTCGTCGCGAGTTCGGGGTCGAGCCGCTCGGCGCGGGCGCCGAGCGCGCGGGTTGCGGCGGCGACGTCCTCGACCTCGGCCGTGCCGTCCAGCGGGACGAACACGTGCACGCCCTTCGCGCCGCTGGTCTTCACCGCGCCCGCCAGCCCGCAGTCGTCCAGCGCCCGCCGGACCAGATGCGCGGCCCGCACCGCCGCGCCGAACGCGTCGGCGCCCGGCGGGTCGATGTCGATCACGAGGTGGGTGGGGCGGTGCGGCGCGTCCGCGCGAAACAGCGGCGGGTGGTACTCGACGGCGCGCTGGTTGGCGAACCACAGCAGGGTGCGGCGGTCGTCGCACAGCGCGTACGACACCTCGCGCCGCGACGTCTCCGCCCACACCGTCACGGTCCGCACCCAGGACGGGGTGTACTTCGGGACGTTCTTCTGCATGAACGGCTTCTGGCCGCGCAGCACGCGGATCACCGACAGCGGACGCCCGGCCAGCTGCGGCACGAGGCGCCCGGCGACGGCGTCCAGGTAGTCGACCAGGTCGCGCTTGGTCGCGTCGGCCCCCTCGAACAGGGGCTGGTCGAGGTTCGTCAGCCGGACCCCGTCACGCTCCTCATCGGCGCTCACCCCACCACCATCGCACGCCCGTCCGACAGACCCGCTCAGGCCACGGGGACGAGGGACGCGCTCACGCGGGGCACATGGCCGGCGGCGCAGGTGTGGGACGCGATGTCGGCGCCGACGCCGAGCGCGGTGGGGACGAGCCGGTTGGTGCGGAAGGCGATGCCGGGGTCGCGCAGCATCGGGTTCGCGCCCGGGATCACCTCGGCGAGCAGCACGAACGTCGGGTCGATGACCTTGGTGACGCCGTCCTCGTCCTCGACCTCCACCCAGGCGTGCACCAGGTCGGGCAGGCCGACGACCCAGCCGATCCGCGTCGTCGCGGGGATGCCCTCCTCCCGGCACAGCCGGGCGATGTAGCGGCTGGCCGAGCCGCAGCTGGCGAACCCGCGCGGCACGAGGGACTCGTCGTCGCGCATCGCCTCGGGGAGGCGCAGCCAGCGCAGCTCGGCGCCCATGAACTCGCGCAGGATCGCGCGGAGGGCGGGCGAGCGCAGCACCGGGCAGTCGCCGACCGTCCGCAGGACGGCGGAGAGGGTGAGCGCGGGGCCGGACGCGCGGGCGGTCGCCGCCGTCCCCGCGTGCTCGTTGCGCGCCGCGCCGGCCGGGTGCGCGCGGACGTGGCGGACCCGCCCGCCGTAGGCGCCGGTCCGCGGCCGGGCGAGGGTGTTGCGGGCGCCGGGGCGGCAGCCGTCCGGGGAGCCGCAGGCGACGCGCAGCTCGAACCGGGAGACGCGCGGCGCGATGAGGTCCTCGCAGGACGCGCGGGTCCAGCGCAGGGCGGAGGCGACGGTCCGCTCGATCCCGGTGCGGCCGGAGCCGGAGTAGAGGGCGATGTTGAAGATGTCCCGGGAGTCGAAGCGCTCCCGGCCGCGTTCGCCGGTCGCCGGGAGGCCGTGCCGGACGAGGTCGGTCAGGGTGGCGTCGGGACAGGCGAGCATCGCGGCGGCGTCGGCGCGGCCGGTGTCGGGGCGGTGGTGCTCGGGCGGGATGACGAGGAGGCCGTCCAGGGTGCGCAGCAGCGGGTGAGCGGTGGCCCGGCCCATGTCAGCGCTTCACGAACCGGTAGTCGGACGGGTCGAGGGTGCGGGTCCGGCGGCGGTAGGCGAGCATCGATCCGGGCCAGTTGCTGGCGTTGCGGCGGCCGTCGCGCAGGTACCAGCTGGTGCAGCCGCCGGCGTTCCAGACCGTCCCGTCCAGGCGGCGCTGGAGACGTTCGTCGAACTCGGAGAGCACGCCCTCGCGGACGTCCATGTAGAGCACCTCCGGGTCGCGCAGGGCGCGGACGGCCTGCACGATATAGGCGATCTGGCTCTCCAGCATGTGTACCACTGACCCGGAGCCCACGTTGGTGTTGGGCCCGTACATCAGGAAGAAGTTCGGGAAACCGGCGACGGTCAGGCCGAGGTAGGCGCGCGGGCCGTCCTGCCAGGCGTCGTCCAGGGCACGTCCGTCCAGGCCGGTGACGCGCATGGGTGCGACGAAGTCGTGCGACCGGAAGCCCGTGCCCATGATGATGGTGTCGACCTGGTGGGCGGTGCCGTCCGAGGTGACGACCGCGTCGGGCGCGACCTTCACGATGGGGCTGGTGACGACGTCGACGTGCGGCAGGTTGAGCGTCCGGTAGTAGTCGCTGGAGACCAGGACGCGCTTGCAGCCGAGTTCGTAGCCGGGCGTGAGGTCGCGGCGGGTCCGCTTGTCGCGCACCGCCCACCGGGTGGTGCGGCACAGCGCCCGGATGTGCGCGGACAGCACCCGGCGGCCGCGCGGGGAGATCAGCATCGGGTTGAGCAGGGCCTCGAACCAGAGGAACACCCCGAGCCTGGACAGCCGCTGGAGGACGGGGAGCCGGCGGTTGAGCCGGGAGCGGAGGCGGGGGTAGCGGCGGTCCCACTTCCAGCCGACCCACTGCGGCTCCCGCTGGAAGACGGTGAGCGTCGCGGCGTCCGGCGCGATCCGCGGGACGAACTGGACGGCGCTCGCCCCGTTGCCGATGACGGCGATCCGCCGTCCGGCGAGGTCGTGGCCGTGGTCCCAGCGCGCGGAGTGGAACGCGGTGCCGGCGAACGTCTCCAGGCCGGGGATGTCGGGCAGGGCCGGGCGGCTGAGCTGGCCGCACGCCGAGACCAGGACGTCCGCCGCGAACTCCTCGCCGGCGGCCGTCCGGATGGTCCAGCGCCCGGTCGCGGCGTCGAAGTCGGCGCCGGTGACCTCCGTCCCGAACCGGAAGTGCTCGGTGACGCCGTACTTGCGCGCGCAGTCCCGGAGGTAGTCGAGGATCTCCGGCTGCGGCGCGAACCGGCGCGACCAGTCGTGCTTCGGCTCGAAGGAGTAGGAGTACAGGTGCGAGGGGGCGTCGCAGGCGGCGCCGGGGTAGGTGTTCTCCCGCCAGACGCCGCCGAGGCCGTCCGCCCGCTCGAACACGGTCAGCTCGGTGCACCCGGCGCGTTTCAGCGCGATGGCCAGCCCCAGCCCGCTGAACCCGCTTCCGACGATCGCGACAGACGGCCCGCTCATGCCAACGTCCCTTCACCGCCACCGCCCGCCAGCCTAACCGCTCATTGGCGCATCGCCAATAGACGTCCGGACGGCGTCCGGCAAGCTGCGGAACGGGGGCCGGACGCGCGGTCAGCGCGGGCGCCAGGGCGACTCCGGGGAGGTCGGACGAGGGTCGGCGGCCACCTGGAGCGCGTAGGTCGGGGACGCGGCGGCCTCGACGGGGCCCAGGTAGCCGTGGCCGGTCAGATGGCACCAGGCGGGCAGGTCGATGGGAGCGGCCGGGTCGCCGGCGATCAGGTGCACGACCGTCCCGGGCGCGAGGCCGGCGAGGTGCCCGCGCAGCTCCAGCAGCAGGCGCACGCAGGACCGGTCGCCGCCGTCGATGACCACTGGGTCCGCGCTCATTCCCACACCCCCGGTTCTAGCAGGCCGCAGGGTGAAATATAGGGGTTTGCCCCCACCGGGCCGCCGGTGGGAGGGCGGGCGTGAACTCTCAGCGCCCGGTTCGCATCCGGTAAGGGAAACTTCAGGAAGGACGACCAGACTGGCGCGAGGCACGCCGATCGTCCGGATGCGCCCCGCCGCGCACCCGCCTCCGCCCGGAGCGCGCGGAACGCCCGAACCCCGCTGGGGACGGGCTTCCGGGGTCCTTCAGATGCGACAAACCAGGACGAATCTCAAGTGAACGAGTTCGTCGCCGATATGGGCGAGGGAGGTCCTAGACTTGAACCTTTCTTTCAGGTTCCGTCCAGGATCGGGGCTTACAGTCGCAGTGAAGTACCCCCCGTTGTCATCCAGGTGAGGAAACCGATTTGGGGCGGACCATGGAGCTCGGAGTGGCACGTGTGGAGATCACGGACACCTGCGGGACGCTGACGTTCCCGGACGAGGTCGACCTGAGCAACGGCGAGGCGATCCTCGAGCAGGCCGTACGGCTCCTCGACTCCGGGACGCCCGCCCTCATCATCGATCTCAGCGGCTGCACGTTCTGCGACTCCAACGGGCTCAACGTCATCACCCGCTCGCAGATGCGGGCGAGCGAGCTGGGCGTCCCCATGTGGGTGGTGCTGCCGGCGCGCGGGCTCGTCCGCCGGGTGTCGGACGTGGCCGGGCTGCAGCGCCGCGTCGCGATCGCGCCGGACGTGGCGACCGCGCGGGAGGCGCTCGCCGCGCACCGCTAGCCGCCCCCGTCGGCCGCCGCTAGCGCTCGCCGCTACCGCTCGAGGACGCGGTCGATCCAGGTGTCGGCGGTGCCGAGCAGGAGGCGGCCCGCGCCGAGGACGCTGGCGTCGCGGCCGGCGCGCGAGGTGGCGATCTCCAGGTTGCGGGTGGCGAGCGGCAGGCAGCGCTCGTAGATGACGCCCCGGATGGTGGCGACGAGGGGTTCGGCGTTCGACAGGCTGCCGCCGATGACGAGCGCGTCGGGGTTGAAGAAGTTCACGAGCGCGGTCAGCACGTCGCCGATGAGCCGGCCGGCGGTGCGGACGGCGCTGGTCGCCTGCGGGACGCCGTCGGCGACGAGGTCCACGATCTCCGACGGGTGCTCGACGGCGATGCCCTGCGCGGTGAGGGCCGCGGCGAGCGCCGCGCCGCTGGCATGGGCCTCCAGGCAGTCGGGGTGACCGCAGGAGCAGTCGACCGTCGCCTCCGACAGGATCCGCACGTGGCTGATGTCGCCCGCGGCGCCGCGGCCCCGGTGCAGCCGGCCGTCCACGATGACGCCGCAGCCGATGCCGCTGCCGAGCTTGATGACCATGAGGTTGTCGAGGGACGGCCAGGACCGGCGGTGCTCGCCGACCGCCATGAGGTTGGCGTCGTTCTCGACCAGGACGGGCACCCCGGTCTGCCCGGCGACGTGGTCGCGGACGGGGAAGTCGTTCCAGCCGGGCATCCGGGACGGCGAGACGACCTGGCCGGTCGCGGGGTCGACGGGGCCGGGCAGCCCGATGCCGATGCCGCGGACCGGGACGTCCGCCAGCCCGTGCTCGCGGGCCAGCGCGCGCAGGCTCCGCACGACCAGGGTCAGCGTGGCCTCGGGCCCGGCGGCGATGTCGCAGCGCAGGTCGGACACCGCGAGCGGCGTCCCGGCGAGGTCGGCGGCGGCGAGCCGGGCGTGGTGCGCGCCGAGGTCGGCGACGAGGAGGACGCCCGCCTCCCGGGCCAGCCGGAGGCGGCGGGGCCGCCGGCCCCCGCGCGAGGCCCCGGCGCCCTCCTCGGCGAACAGGCCGGCCGCGATGAGCTGCTCGACCCGCAGCGAGACGCTGGAGGCGGCGAGCCCGGACAGCCGGGCGAGCTCGGCCCGCGACTCCGCCCGGCCGGTCGCCACCAGCCGCACGAGCGCCGCCGGTCCGTCGTCCCCTCTGTTACGCACCCCAGATAGATAGCATGCGCGAACTTGGTACAGCAACGTGTTGACTTACGTCGATTTTTACATCTATCGTCGCGCTTGGCTTCGATATCGAAGGAAGTTGGATCGTAGGTGACCGAATGATCGAGGTGCGCGGGCTCAGCAAGCGCTTCGGCGGCCACACCGCGCTGCGCGACGTCGATCTCGACGTCGCGCGCGGCGAGGTGGTCGTGGTGATCGGCCCGTCCGGGTCGGGCAAGTCCACGCTCTGCCGGTGCCTGAACCGGCTGGAGACGCCGGACGAGGGCGTGATCCGCATCGACGGCGAGGAGCTGCCCGCCGAGGGGCGCGCCCTCGCCCGCCTGCGCGCGGACGTCGGCATGGTGTTCCAGTCGTTCAACCTGTTCCAGCACAAGACCGTCCTGCAGAACATGACGCTCGCGCCCACGCGGGTGCGCGGGCTGTCGCGCGCCGAGGCCGAGCGGCGCGGCCGCGAACTGCTCGACCGGGTCGGCATCGGCGAGCAGGCGGACAAGCTGCCCGCGCAGCTGTCCGGCGGCCAGCAGCAGCGCGCCGCGATCGCCCGCGCGCTCGCGATGCGGCCGAAGGCGATGCTGTTCGACGAGCCGACCTCCGCGCTCGACCCCGAGATGGTCGGCGAGGTCCTCGACGTGATGACGGGCCTCGCCCGCGACGGCATGACGATGGTCGTCGTCACCCATGAGATGGGGTTCGCGCGCAAGGTCGCCGACCGCGTCGTGTTCATGGCGGACGGCGAGGTCGTCGAGTCCGGCACCCCGGCCGCCTTCTTCGACTCCCCCGCCACCGACCGGGCCCGGGACTTCCTGGCCAAGGTCCTCAGCCACTAGTGGCACCCCCGGCGCGCCGCCCATGGCGCGCCACCCGAGAAAGGTTGATGATCATGGTGCGTTCCTCTGCGGGGCTGCGGCGGGCGGCGGTGGCCGCGGTCGCCGCGCTGTCGCTGACGGGCCTCGCGGCCTGCTCCGGCGGCGACTCCGACTCGGCCGTGCCCGGCGCCGGCGGCGGCAAGACCGACGACCTGCTCGCCTCCGCCCCGGTCGCCGCCGACATCCCGGCCGGCTCCACCATGGAGAAGATCAAGCAGCGCGGGGAGCTGGTCGTGGGCGGCTCGCTGGACGCGCCGCTGCTGTCCCAGCAGAACCCGGCGACCAAGAAGGTCGAGGGGCTGGACGCCGACTTCGGCCGGCTGCTCGCCAAGTACATCATCGGCAAGCCCAACGTGAAGATCGTCAACTCGGCGTCGGAGACGCGCGAGGCGCTGCTGTCCAACGGCACCGTGGACGTGGTCTTCCAGACCTACAGCATCACGCCGGAGCGCGCGAAGCAGGTCGCGTTCGCCGGGCCGTACTACAGCTCCGGCCTCGTCATCGCCACCAAGAAGGACGAGACGGGCATCAAGACCCCGGCCGACCTGAAGGGCAAGACGGTCATCGCGGGCGCCAACACCCCGGCGATCCCGGCGATCAAGAAGGCCGCCCCGGACGCGAAGATCGTCACGTTCGGCAGCGACCCCGAGTGCGTCCAGGCGCTCAAGCAGGGCCGCGGCGACGCCTACGTCCAGGACCAGGCCGTGCTGCTCGCCACCGCGAAGCAGGACCCGAGCGTGCAGATCCAGGGCGAGCCGTTCACCGAGGACCCGTACGGCATCGGCCTCAAGCACGGCGACGCCCAGATGAAGCAGTTCGTCAACGACTGGCTCAAGAAGATCCAGGAGTCCGGGCTGTGGGCGAAGGTCTGGAAGAACTCGATCGGGACGGTCGTCCAGGGTGACGCCCCGCAGCCGCCCGCGATCGGCTCCGCGCCGGGCTCGGAGTAACCCCTCCTCCCATGGACGTCATCACCGACCACCTCGGGGAGTTCGGCGACGGGCTGCTGCTGACCGTCGAGCTGACGCTGCTGGCGCTCGCCGGCGCGCTCGCCGCCGGCGTCCTCGTCGCCGCGATGCGGGTGAGCCCGGTGCGGGTGCTCCGCGCCGCGGGGATGGCCTACGTCGAGCTCCTGCAGAACATCCCGCTGCTGGTCTGGCTGGTCATCGCCGTGTTCGGGCTCCCCGAGATCGGGGTGATCGCCGGGCTGTTCACCACCTCGGTCGTCGTCATCGCCCTCTACCAGGGGGCGTACATGGCCGAGGCGATCCGGTCCGGGATCAACGCGGTGCCGGCCGGGCAGGGCGAGGCCGCCCGCGCGCTCGGGCTGACGTTCGTGCAGTCGCTGCGGCTGGTCGTCCTCCCGCAGGCGCTGCGGACGGTCGTCCAGCCGCTCGGCAACATCGCGATCATGACGCTGATGAACACCGCGCTCGCGGCGGCGGTCGGCGTGGTGGAGCTGACCGCGGCCGCGAACCGGGTCAACCTCGCCGAGGCGCAGCCGATCTGGATCTTCGTGACGGCGGGCCTGGGCTACATGGCGCTGTCGGGGGTCTTCGGGCTGGTCACCGGCGGCCTCGAACGGAAGCTGGCGATCCTGCGATGAAGAAGACCGCGGACACCGGGAACTCCGCGCGGCTGCTGTTCGACGAGCCGGGGCCGCGCGCCCGCCGCCGCATCCGGATCACCACCGCGCTGACGCTGCTGGGCGGCGCCGTCCTGGTCGCGCTCGCGCTGCGGCAGTTCGCCGACAACGGCCAGCTCGCCGCCGACCGGTGGCGCCCGTACGGGACATGGGTCATGTGGCGGTACCTCCTCGAGGGACTGCGCTCCACCCTGTACGCGGCGGCCGTGTCCATCGCGCTGGCCATGGCGGCGGGCATCCTGCTCGCGCTCGGCCGGGTCTCGCCGTCGCGGTGGCTGCGCGTCCCGTCCGCCGCCTACGTCGAGATCGTGCGGACGATCCCGGCGCTGCTGCTGGTCTACATCGTGCTGTTCGCGCTGCCGAAGTACGGCGTCGACCTGCCGCTGTTCTGGAAGCTCGTCGTGCCGCTGTCGGTGTCCAACGCCGCCGCGTTCGCGGAGATCTTCCGGGCCGGGATCCGCTCGGTGGAGCGCGGCCAGCTGGAGGCGGGCCTCGCGCTCGGCCTGACCCGCGGCCGGGCGATGCGGCTGATCGTGCTGCCGCAGGCGGCGCGGCGGGTGCTGCCGTCGCTGGTCAGCCAGTCCGCCGGGCTGCTGAAGGACACCTCGCTCGGGTACGTCGTCAGCTACGCCGAGCTGCTCTACAGCGGCAAGGTCCTCGCGAACTACAACCACCTGCTCATCCAGACCTACCTGGTGATCGCGCTGATCTACCTGGTGATCAACGCGTCGCTGGCCAAGCTCGCGCGGACGCTGGAGGCGCGGCAGCGCCACCGCCCGTCCCGCGCCGGCCGGGCCCCCGTCCGGGAGACCGTCCCGGCGGCGCAACCGTAACGAAGGAAGTCATGTACGAAGTGCTGGCCGAGGTCGTCCGGAACGGCTTCGTGGAGAGCCGCCACTACGGCAGCGTCGCGGGCCTCGCCCCCGACGGCTCGCTCGCCTACGCGCGCGGCGTCCCGGACGAGACCGTCCTGCCGCGCTCCACCACGAAGCCGTTCCAGGCGCTCGCCTGCCTGCGGGCCGGCGCGCCCCTCGCCGGGGAGCGCCTCGCGATCGCGGCGGGCAGCCACACCGGTGAGGACTTCCACGTCAAGACGGTCGAGGCGATGCTCGCGGACGCCGGCCTCGGCGTGGACGCCCTGCGGTGCCCGCCGTCCTGGCCGGAGGACGAGCCGGCGAAGGCGGCGCTCATCCGGGCCGGCGAGGGCGAGTCGCGGGTGCGGATGAACTGCTCCGGCAAGCACGCCGCCATGCTCGCCGCGTGCGCCGCGAACGGCTGGCCGGTCGACGCCTACCTCGACCCGTCGCACCCGCTGCAGCTGATGGTGCGGCAGGCCATGGCGGACGCGTCCGGCGAGGAGCCGGCGCCCGTCGCGATCGACGGCTGCGGCGCGCCGCTGTTCGGGCTGACCCTGACCGGCCTGGCCCGCGCCGCGCGCTCGCTCGTGCTGTCCGAAGGCTCCCGCCCGGTCGCGGACGCGATGCGCGCCCACCCCGAGTACGTCGGCGGGACGGGGCACGCCAACACCGAGTTCATGCGGGCGCTGCCCGGCACGGTCGCCAAGGGCGGCGCCGAGGGCGTGTTCATCGCCGCGACCGCCGACGGCCGCGCCGTCGCGGTGAAGGTCATCGACGGCAGCCCGCGCGCCACCACCGCCATCGCGCTGCTCGCGCTCGCCGCGCTCGGCGCCGACACCAGCCCGGCCGACCCGCTCGGCGCCGTCCCGGTCCTCGGCGGCGGGCGCCCGGTCGGCGAGATCCGCACCACCGAGGAAGGACGTTCGTGAGCCTCACCTACGAGATCTGCATCGACAGCGTCGCCGGCGCCATCGCCGCCGAGAAGGCGGGCGCGCACCGCGTCGAGCTGTGCGCGGCGCTGTTCGAGGGAGGGCTCACCCCGACCCTGGGCACGGTCCGCGCCGCGCTCGCGGCCGTGTCGTCGATCAAGGTGCACGTCATCATCCGCCCGCGCGGCGGCGACTTCATCTTCGACGAGCACGAGGTCGCGGCGATGGAGCACGACACGGCCCTCGTCCGGGAGGCCGGCGCGGACGGCATCGTGATCGGCGCGCTGACCCCGGAGGGGAGGATCGACCGGCCGGTGGCGGAGCGGCTCATCGCGGCGGCGGGCGGCCTGCCCGTCACCTTCCACCGCGCGTTCGACATGGCCGCCGACCCGTTCGGCGCGCTGGAGGAGCTCATCGACCTGGGCGTCGCCCGCGTCCTCACCTCCGGGCAGGACGTGAGCGTGCTGGAGGGCGCGCCGCTCATCGCCGAGCTGGTCGAGCGCGCCGGCGACCGCATCATCGTGATGCCGGGCGGCGGCGTCACGGACCGCAACGTCGCGCGGGTCGTCGCGGCGACCGGCGCCCGCGAGATCCACTTCGCCGCGCTCAGCGAGGAGCCGAGCCCGGCCGTGCACCGCAACCCGTACCCGTTCATGGGCGGGGAGCTGCGGCAGCCGGAGTACCGGCGGCTCGTCACCACCGGCGCCGGGGTCGCCTCGGTCATCCGCGCCGCCGGCTGACGTCCCGGCCGGGCCGCGCGCGGCCCGCTCCCCCGGCACGGCAGTTCTTTGCATGATCTTGTCGCGCCGGGGATGGCCGGAGGTTGCGGACGGGGCATGGATGTCTGCGACCGGCGCCGGAGGGACGGCGCCGAGAGCGGGAGCGGGCACATGCAGGTGAAGCTGGAGGCCGAACTCGGGCGCATTCCGATTCTGGACGTGTCGCCGGTGGTGGGGTGCGGCCGGTGGCCGGCGAAGGCCGTGGTCGGCGAGACGGTCGAGGTGTCGGCGACGGTGTTCCGGGAGGGGCACGAGCGGCTGGGCGCGGCGGTGGTGCTGCGCACGCCGGACGGCGAGGAGCTGCCCGGTGAGCGGATGGCCGAGGTCGGCGCGGGGCTGGACCGGTGGTCGGCGCTGGTGACGCCGACGGAGCTGGGGTCGTGGTCGTTCCGGGTGGAGGCGTGGGGCGACCCGATCGCGCACTGGTGGCACGACGCGCAGATCAAGGTGCCCCGCGGCCAGGACGTCGAACTCATGCTCACCGAGGGCGCGGCACTGTTCACCCGCGCCGCGCGCGAGGTCCCCGCGAAGGACCGGCGCGTCCTGACCCGGCTCACGCGCCTGCTGGTGGACGAGGACGTGGACGCGCTCGAACGTCTCGCCGCCGCAGGGGAACCGACCGTGCTGGACGTCGTGCGGCGCCACCCGCTGCGGGATCTGTTGACGGTGTCGGACTGGTACCCCCTGGTCGTGCACCGCCAACGCGCCCTCTACGGCGCCTGGTACGAGTTCTTCCCCCG
>NZ_JBFARO010000159.1:0-17961 GCF_040677125.1 Actinomadura sp. NPDC049382 | reverse complement strand
GCCCGAGCAGCAGCGCGGCGAGCGAGGCGCGCAGGTCGCGGCCGGTGCGCGGCCCCTCCGACTGGAGCGTCAGCAGGGCGACGGCCGCGCCCACGATCGTGTGCGCGGCGGGCGGCAGCGGCGCGCCGGTGCCCACCGCGAGGAACCCGCGCGGGCGCCCGCCGAGCCCGATCCGCTGCACCGCGATGTGGTCGTCCCGGTCGGACAGCGCGAGGCTCGCCGCCGGGCCGCCCGCCGCCGCGGCGCCCTTCGCGGGACGGCGCCGCAGCCGCGCCAGCTCGGGCGCGAGCACGCCGGCCCGGTCGCGGGCGCCCGCCGGTTCGGCGTGCTGGACGGCCCCGGACGCGTCCAGCAGCAGCGTCCAGCCGCCGAGCAGCCGCGCCAGCCGGGTGACGACCGCGCCGGGCCCGGTGAGCGCGGCGCGCGTCAGCTCCCGCTGGCCCTGGTAGGCGCGGGTGACGTCCTCGTACCACTCGGCGGCGAGCATCCGCGACACCGCCTTGCCGACGGCGATGAACGGGGTGGGGCGCGGCACCTCCAGCAGCGCGAGCCCCTGCCCGCGGGCCGCCGCGAGCAGCTCCGCCGGGACGGTCTCGTGGATCACCCCGACCGCGAACCCGAGCCCGGCGACGCCCCGCCCGACCAGCCGGGACACGTACCCGGCGGCGTTCGCCGGGGTCAGCCGCATGCCGGTGGTGAGGACGAGCTCGCCGCCCTCCAGGAACGGGGTCGGGTCCTCCAGCTCGCTGACCGCGACCCACACGACGGGCGCGTCCGGCAGCGGCCCGGTGCGCGACCGCAGGCCGAGCTGGGAGAGGGCGGCCACGGCGGCCAGCGTGGGCGGCATGTCAATCCCTGTGCAAAGTGTCTACCTCGCCGGACGGATTTCGCCGTCCCGTACGGTTCATCGTAGGCGGCTCCCGGCTTATGTTCAGGCCATGACCAGCCAGGACTCCGCCCTCGACGCGTCCGGGGCGAACGGTGGCACGCCGCCGCAGGAACGCCGCGTGCTGACCGAGATCCCCGGGCCGCGCTCCCGTGAACTGCAGGAACGGCGCACCGCCGCGGTACCGCCGGGCGTCGGCAGCGTGCTGCCGGTGTACGTGGCGGACGCGGGCGGCGGCGTGGTCGTCGACGTCGACGGCAACTCGCTGATCGACTTCGGCTCCGGGATCGCGGTGACGAGCGTCGGCAACGCCAACCCGCGCGTCGCCGCGCGGGTGAAGGCGCAGGCCGACCGGTTCACCCACACCTGCTTCATGGTCGCGCCCTACGAGTCGTACGTGGCGGTGTGCGAGAACCTCAACCGGGTCACGCCCGGTACGCACGAGAAGCGGTCGTTCCTGGTGAACAGCGGCGCGGAGGCCGTGGAGAACGCCGTCAAGATCGCCCGGTACGCGACCGGGCGGGACGCCGTCGTCGTGTTCGACCACGGCTACCACGGCCGGACGCTGCTGACGATGACGCTCACCGCGAAGAACATGCCGTACAAGCAGGGGTTCGGCCCGTTCGCGCCCGAGGTCTACCGGATGCCGCTGGCGTACCCGTTCCGCTGGCCGACCGGCCCGGACGACTGCGGCCCGGAGGCGGCGGCGCAGGCCATCGACCAGATCACCAAGCAGATCGGCCCGACGAACGTCGCGGCGCTGCTGATCGAGCCGATCCAGGGCGAGGGCGGGTTCATCGAGCCCGCGCCCGGGTTCTTGCCGGCGCTCGCCGAGTTCTGCCGCGCCAACGGCATCCTGTTCATCGCCGACGAGGTGCAGACCGGCTTCGCCCGCACCGGCGACATGTTCGCCTGCGAGCACGAGGGGATCGTCCCCGACCTGGTCGCGACCGCGAAGGGCATCGCGGGCGGGCTGCCGCTCGCCGCCGTCACCGGCCGCGCCGACATCATGGACAAGGTGCACGGCGGCGGGCTCGGCGGCACCTACGGCGGCAACCCGCTCGCCTGCGAGGCGGCCCTCGCCGTGCTGGCCGAGATCGAGGACGGCAAGCTCACCGAGCGCGCCCGCCGGATCGGCGAGATCATGCTGCCCCGGCTGCGGGAGCTGGCCGCGGCGCACCCCGCGATCGGGGACGTGCGCGGCCGCGGCGCGATGATCGCGATCGAGCTGGTGCGGCCCGGCACGAAGGACCCCGACCCCGACCTGACCGCGCGGGTCGCGCGGCGCTGCCACGAGCGGGGCCTGCTCGTCCTGACCACCGGGACGTACGGGAACGTGCTGCGCTTCCTGCCGCCGCTCGTCATCCCCGAGGAACTGCTCGTCGAGGGCCTGGACGTGCTGGCGGAGGCGTTCGCCGAGGAGTGACTCGGGCGGCCCGGCGCCGGGCCGCCCCGGCCCGGCGTCAGGCCGCGAAGCTCTCCTTGTAGAGGTCGGCGACGATGTCGTACGAGCGCAGCCGGTCGGCGTGGTCGAACACCTGCGTCACGACCATGACCTCGTCGACGCCCGACCGCTCGATCAGCGCGTCCAGCTGCGCGCGGACGGTCTCCGGCGCGCCCATGACCTGGTCGGCGAGCCGCGCGTCGATCATCTGCCGCTCCAGCGGCGTGTACGGGTGCGCGGCGGTCTCCTCCGGCGTCGGCAGCGGCCCCGGGCGGCCCTGCCGCAGCCGCAGGAACCCCAGCGCCTGCGGCGCCGCCAGCTCCCGCGCCCGCTCGTCGGTGTCGGCGGCGGTGACCGACACCCCGATCATCGAGTACGGCTCCTGCAGCGCGCCGGGACGGAACGAGTCCCGGTACAGCGTCAGCGCCGGGACGGTGTTCTCGGCGCTGAAGTGGTGCGCGAACGCGAACGGCATTCCGAGCAGCCCGGCGAGGCGGGCGCTGTAGCCGCTGGAGCCGAGCAGCCAGATCGGCGGCTCGTTCCCGGCGGCGGGCGTCACCTTGCTCTCGGCGCCGAAGTACTCGCGCAGCTCGATGACCTGCTCGGGGAAGTCGTCCACCGACAGCGCGTCGGGGGAGCGGCGCAGCGCCAGCGCGGTGGCCTGGTCGGTGCCGGGCGCGCGGCCGAGGCCGAGGTCGATGCGCCCCGGGTAGAGCGCCTCCAGCGTCCCGAACTGCTCGGCGACGACCATCGGCGCGTGGTTCGGCAGCATGATGCCGCCGGACCCGACCCGCATCGCGGTCGTGGCCGCCGCGACCTGCCCGATCAGCACGGCCGTCGCCGAGCTGGCGATGCCCGGCATCGCGTGGTGCTCGGCGAGCCAGTACCGGTGGTAGCCGAGCCGCTCGGTGTGCCGGGCCAGGTCGAGGGTGTTGCGCAGCGCCTGGCCGGACGTGGAGCCGCTGACGACGGGGGCGAGATCGAGGACGGAGAAGCGCACGGTCATACCGTGTGCCAACCCGCCGGACGGCGGTCCTCTTCCCGCCCCGACGAGACGGCTAGGAGAGCAGTTGGAACGCGGCGACCAGCACGGAGGCCGCCGCGCCGAGCGCGACGGGGATCCCGATGCACAGCCACGACCAGGTCACCAGCGTGCGGGCGCGCGCCGGGTCCTCGGCGAACCGGGTCTCGGCGCGGGTGTACAGCAGCGCGGCGGCCACGGCCAGCGGAAAGAACGCGAGGGTCGTGAAGGTTCCGAGGATGAAGGCGGCGACCTGCCCGGCCCGGGTGTACGTCCCGTCCGGGCCGATGCCGAAGGCGAGCGAGGGGGCGGGCGAGGAGGCGGCGATGGGGGCGGTTGCGGTCATCTCAGCGCACCGATCACTAGAACTGTGATGTGGATCATACGCGCGGCGACCGCCGGACGCGAGGGGCCGGCCGCCGGTTTTCGGCGGCCGGCCGGCGGGCGTCAGCGCAGGTTCAGTCCCAGCAGGACCGGGTCGTGGTCGGACGAGCGGAACGCGTCCGGCCGGTAGAACCTCGCCGGGTTGTACTCGGTGTTGTAGTCGAGGAACACCGGCTCGTCGCTGTTGACGTGCCAGATCGTCGCGCCCGTGACGCGCCGCGCCAGGGACCGTCCGGCCAGTGCGTGGTCCAGCTCGCCCGACTGCCCGTCGAACACGTAGCTGTAGCGGTCGGCCGGGCGGACGAAGCGCTGCGTCTGCGAGGTGAGCCCGGCGGCGGCGAGCACCTTCACCGGGTCCTCGGCCCCGTAGGCGTTGAGGTCGCCGACGACGAGCGGGTTCGGCACGCCGTCCGCCAGCGACGCGATGGCCTTCGCCTGGGCGACGCGGCGGGCGTTGTAGCAGCCCTGGCCGTCGCCCTCGTCCTGGTCGGGGCCAGTGGCGCCGCCGCAGTTCTTCGACTTGAAGTGGTTCACGATCATCGTGAACGCCGCCCCGCCGGCCGCCGGGCGGAACGTCTGGACGAGCGGCGGCCGGTCGAAGACCGGGTCCTTCGACGACCGCGCCGCGCCGTCCGGCGCGACCTTCGCCGGCTTGTAGATGAGCGCGACGTGGATCTCGTCCGTCCCGGGGTAGGGGTGCCGGACCCACGCGTACGTCCCGGCCCCGGCCCGCTGGTTCAGCCGGTCGACGAGCGCCTTCACGGCGGTGTCGCCGTTGTTCTCGACCTCCATGAGGCCGACGACGTCGGCGTCCAGGCCGGTGAGCGCAGCGGTCAGCTTGGCGAGCTGGCGCTCCTGCTCGGCGGCGGTGTCCGCGCCGCGCTTGTCGAGCGTGGTGAACCAGTTGAGCGTGTTGAAGCTCGCCACGCGCACGTCGCCGCCGACGTGCCGGGGCTTCTTCGGGGCCGGGTTCGTGTTGGCGAAGTGCGCCGTCTTCGTCGGCTCCAGGCGGTATTCGCCGAACCCGTAGTTGAGGACTCCGGTGAGGCCGCTCACGGTGTCGCCGATGCGCAGCACGCGCGGGTCGGTGTACGGGATCGTCTCCGGGTTCTGGACGTTCGACCCGTCGTCGATGAGCAGCTTCCGCGCGTCGTTCGCGGCCTGGGTGGAGCCGCGCCCCTCGGTCGGCTGGAAGAGCCGGCCGCCCGCCGACACGGTGACCTCGCCGTACCGTCCGAGCTGGTAGACCTCGGTGGCGGTGAGCCGCTGCCCGAACCGCAGCAGCATGCCCTCGTACCGCTCCAGCGTGGCGCCGTCCCGCAGCGGGAGGTCGACCCGGGTGGGGGCCACCTGGCCGGTGCCGCACACGTCCACCGCCGAGACGGGCGACAGTTCGGTCAGGCCGTTGTACTCGACGGCCTTCCCGGTGACGAGGACGCGGTCGCCGACCGAGACCTCCTGGGTGGAGTAGACGAAGAGCCCGTCGGACGTGCGCGGGTCCCCGTCGGGCTTGGGGTCCTGCACGAAGAAGCCCTTGAGCTGGTCGGGCCGCTGGAAGTCGGCGGTGACGACGCCCTCGACCCGGACGGTCCGCCCGGCGAGGGGGCTCGCGTCGCCGGCGCCCTGGACGTCGGCGATCCGGTGGTCGGCGGGAGTGCCGCAGGTGGGCGGCTCCGCCGCGGCGGCCGCGGGCGCGCCGGCGGTGAGGCCGGCGGCCAGCACGGCCGCGAATGCTGCTGCTGTTCGGCGCATGGCGGGAGAGTAGGGCGCGGCCCCGGCGGATCGGCGAACCGTTAATGAAGACTCCACCAATTTGCAACGGATTGTCGCAATCATGGGCTCCGCTCGACCCGGCCTTGGCGAAACGCCGTCCGGGCGCGAGGGGATAACCGGCTGAGCAGCCCGCGCCGACGCGAAGGAGGGCCGTGACCCCATCGTCCGCAGAGCCGGAGTCGCCGGGAGGGGAGTACGCCCGCACCCGCGACATCGTGGTCGTGTTCGCCGTGCTGCTGATCATCACGGCGGTCCTGGTGATCCTGCTCGTCCAGGCGTGGCCGGCCGGTCCGCAGACCGGCCCCGACGGGCGCACGGAGGTCACCCCGGCCGCCAAGACCGTCCATTTCCCGGGATGGTCGCCGACCATGTCGCGGGAGACGAGCCTGTTCGTGATCGTGATGGCCTCCGGCGCGCTCGGCGGCATCGCCCACGTCCTGCGGTCGTTCTACTGGTACGCCGGAAACCGGGCGCTGCGCCGCAGCTGGCTGCTCATGTACCTGCTGCTCCCCGTCGTCGGCGCCCTCTTCGGCCTCATCGTCTACCTCGTGGTGCGCGGCGGCCTGACCTCGCCGATCGGCGGCGCGGGAGACATCAACCCGTACGGGATCGCGGCCATCGCGGCACTCGTCGGCCAGTTCTCGCGCGAGACCGCGGAGAAGTTCCGCGACGTCTTCTCGACCCTGCTGGCGCCCGCGCCGCCGGGGCGGGACCACGCCCTCACCCCGAGCATCGCCGCGGTCGAGCCGCTCAGCGGCCCGCCCGAGACGCGGATCACGATCATCGGGACGGGGCTGGGGTCCGCGACGTTCGTCCGGTTCGGTGACGCGCGGGCTCCGGCCACGGACGTGACGGACACGCGCCTCCGGGCGATCGTCCCGGACGGGGCCACCTCGGGGCCGCTCATCGTGACCACCCCGACCGGCGCGGCGGCGAGTCCGGACACGTTCACGGTCGAGCCCGGCGCCGGGTGACGGAAGGCTACTTCCCGTCGCGCCAGTGGTCGTGCCAGGCGTCGTAGGCGGCGCCGGGGAACACCCTGGGCAGCTCCGAGGTGGGCAGGCGGCCCAGTTCGGCGCCCGTCCGCGCGACGCCGAACTGCCGGTCGCTGGCGTAGGCGGTGCGGTCCAGGCTCTCCGGCCCCGCGACCAGGCAGGTGTAGCGCGGGCCCGGCAGGTCGGCGTCGGGGATCGCGGCGCCGACCGCGAGGCTGTTGGACACCGTCACCCACGCGCCGAGCTCGGTGATCTGCCGCTCGGCGCCCTGGTCCTCCCAGCGGTGCTCCAGGATCGGCTTGGAGAAGATCGGGACGAGCAGGTGCGACACCCCGCAGGCCAGCAGCTCCCGCTCCCAGCGCATCGAGCGGCCGAGGTCCTCGCAGATCAGCACGGCGAGCCGGCCGAGCGAGGAGTCGAGCACGCTGACCCTGCGGCCGGGCCGGACGTGCTCGGCGGCGGTGCCGGCGTCCGGCGCGTCGGGCAGCCGCCACAGCCGCACCTGCGCCGCGTCGAGCGTGAAACCGGACAGCTTGTCCTGGACGAGCAGTTCGCGGCCCGTCCAGCGGTCGAGGAGGACGGCGCGGTTCGGCGGCGGGTCGCCGCCGCCGAGCGGGCCGGTGCCGAGCATGAGGAAGCGCAGCGGGCGCCGGTCGCGGTCGCGCCCGGCGGTGTCGAACGCGACCTCCTTCCAGTGCTCCAGCAGCGCGTCCGACAGCGACGCCTCCGGCATCACGGCGAGCTGCGCGCCGGACTCGTCCAGCCGCCGGACGATCGCCTTGATGCGGCTGCGCAGGCCGGAGGAGTCCATCGGGCGGAGCCGGTAGACGGTGCCGCCGTCGCGCTCGGCGAACTCGATCTCGACGTCGTCGTAGGTCTCCAGCACCGGCGCGCACCCGACCGCGACCGGCTCGTCCCGGCTGAAGTGGGGGTCGTGGACGGCGGGCAGGACGCTGTGGTCGATCATGTCCCACTCGGCCTGCGGGACGCGGTGGACGCCGAAGAACTCCGCCTTCGACCGCAGCCCGCGCGGCCGGCCGGGGAAGGCGCAGCGGGGCAGCAGCGCGCCGGTCGTGCCGGGCCCGTTGAACTTGCCCTCGGTGAGGTAGGTGACGAGCACGCCGGCCAGCGCCGGCGCCCCGTGGTAGGGCGCGTACGGGCTGGCGTGGGCGAGCGCGATGTCGAGGCCGAGCAGGACGGTGAACCGCCCGAGGTCGCCGCGCTCGGCGACGATCTCCGCGGTGGCCGCGGGGTCGAGGACGCCGCGCTCCAGCACGGTCTCGGCGATCTCGTTCGCGCGGCGCCGCACCCGCTCGTCCTCGTACCAGCGCGTTGCCGTCCAGCCCAGGAAGACGTCGTCGGGCATCGAGTCGTAGAGCTGGACGAAGAGATCAGCTGGGTCGGCCGGATACACGGCTGCGGCCAACTGATCCGTCATAGGCGCCCCCGGGGGGATTGACAGGCACGGTTACGGCTGGTGGCTCGATGGTAACTCTCCCGGGCCCGCGAGACCGTGTCGTCTGCAACAGAGGCCGGCGTCACTTGACATTCACTTGGCATGGACGCACGCTGGAGGTGTCCGGCGATGCTCGTCGACCTAGGAGTGAGCCGTGCACACCACCACCGACAGCGACACCGCCCCCGGGACCCGCGACCGCCGTACCGAGATCCGCCGCCTCATCGACGCGATGGAGCACGCCAAGATCATCAGTGACGGCCACTTCTCCGCGCTCGGCATGCTGATCACCGACGCGTCGCTGAGCGCCGACGAGCCGGCGCTGACCGAATGCCAGGACGGCCTCCAGTGGCTGCACCGGCACTACCTCGACGTCGACCGCCTCGACGGCGCGCAGCGCGAGCAGCGCGGCCGCATCCTCGGGCTGATCGACGTCGTGCACTGGGCGCTGCGGCGGCTGCCGTCCGGCCTCCAGCTCGCGCTGCAGCCCGACGGGCACGCGGCGCGCTTCCTCGTCGCGGTGTCGCGCCGGCAGGGCCTGTCGAACCGGCAGCTCGCCGCCGAGCTCGGCACCGACGAGACCGAGATCAGCCGGGTCGGCCGCAAGCTGCTGTCGGCCGGCGTCGTCTGGCGCCGCAAGGAGTGGCGCCACAACGCCTGGGACCTCACCCCCAGGGGGCGCCACTATCTGGAGACCTCGGGCCTGCTGCCCGCGGACCCCGGCTAGGTGCGGCGGGCCAGCGGCAGCGCGAGCAGGATCACGGCGGCCGTCAGCCCGAAGGCGATCGGGTAGCCGGTCTGCGCGACGGCGGCGCCGAAGGCCGCGCCGCCCACGCCCATGCCCCCGTCGTAGCCGATGTTCCACAGCGCGCTGACCGTGCCGTAGGCGGACGCGGGCGCCCGCTCGTACATCATCGACAGGCTCGCGTTCTGCGTGACGCCGAAGCCCGCGCCGAACACGGCCATCGCGGCGAACACGGCCGCCGGGTGCGGGACGAGGACCAGCAGCGCGATGCCCGCCCCGGACACCGCCAGCGCGGGCAGCAGCAGCCGCGCCGCGCCGTGCCGGTCGCTGACGCGGCCCGCCCACCAGCGCGCGGCCGTGGTCGCGGCCGGCTGGACGAACAGCGCCGCCGCCGCGACGCCCCCGGCGGGCACCGCCTCCGGCAGGAACGTGATGAGGATGCCCGCCGCCATCGCGGTCGCGGCGAACGCGGCGGCCGGGCGGAGCAGCGCCGGTGACCGCAGCCCCGCGACGACCCCCAGCGGCCGCTGCGACGAGGACGGCGCGGCGGGCGCGGAGGGCGCGGCGAGCCCGCGCGGGACGCCGGGCAGCACCGCGAGCGTGATCAGCGAGAAGACGGCGCTCGCGAGGAACACCGGCTCGTAGCCGACCCGGTCGGCGAGCCAGACGCCGAGCGGCAGCGCGAGCACCGCGGGCGCCCCGGCGGTGATGCCGAACAGGCCGAGCGCCTCGCCGCGCCGCTCCGCCGGGGCGAGCGCCGCCACCAGCGCGTTCGGGACGACCACCGCGACGCCGAAGCCGAGCCCGCGCACCAGGCTCGCCGCGACGACCATCGGCAGCCCGGAGGACAGCGGCAGCGCGAGCGTCGGCAGCGCGAGCAGCAGCGTGCCCGCCGCGAACACCGCCCGGTACCCGAACCGGGCGAGCAGCCGGGGGAGGGCGAGTTCGGCGAGCACCGTCGTCAGCATCAGCGCCCCGGTGGCGAGGCCCGCGCCGGTCTGCCCGGCCCCGCCGTCGACCGCGTACATCGGGACGACCGACAGCAGCAGGAAGACGCCCGTGAGGCTCGTGACGGTCGCCGCGAACAGCAGCGCCAGCGGCCGTGTGACCAGGCGCGGGCGGGGGCCGCCGGCGCGCTCGGCGTCCCGGAGTGACTCGCTCATTAACGCGACATTAGGTGACCGACCGGACAACCCGGTCGCCGAGCGGAGCTCGTCCGTTGAATGGCGGTGGGTGGGGGCTGGAGGACGGTTCTTGGGTTCGTTGCTAAGAACGGGGGCGGACCCTGTGAGGAGACTTCATTCCGCGCGCGGAGCGTGATCGGCACAGTCGTCAGCATTCGGTTTCCAGCCCCATCCCCTGGAGCGAGAATGCGTCTCCGTACCCTCTTCAGCACCGCCGTGCTCGGCGCGGCGCTGGCGGTGCCCGTCGCCGCGCCGCCCGCACTGGCCGCCCCGGAGGGGGCCGCGCCGCCGGGGTGCGACGCGACCGACGCCGACATCTACGCGGCGCCGCCGGCCACGGTCACCGGGAACCCGGGCGACCTGCTCGCCTGCCGCCCGGCGAAGCTGACGAACATCCCCGGCGACGTCCCGATGAAGGCGTGGAAGGTCCGCTACGTCTCGACCGACGCCAAGGGCGCCAGGAACGTGGTGACGGGGACGGTCGCGGTCCCCGACGCCGCCTGGACGAAGGGCGGCTCCCGCCCGACCGTCGCGTTCAACCCCGGCACGCTCGGCTCCGGCCTGCAGTGCGCGTTCTCCAAGCAGCTCGCCGGGCAGTTCGTCGACATGTACGAGGGCGCGAACCTGACGCTGTTCCTCAAGGCCGGGTTCGCGGTCGCCGCCACCGACGGCGTCGGGTACCTCAACGGGCAGGTCCACACGTACATGATCGGCGCGAACGCGGGGCACGCGCTGCTCGACGCCGTCCGGGCGTCCCGGAGGATCCCCGGCGGGACGCTCGCAGCGGACGGCAAGGTCGGCATCTCCGGCTATTCCGAGGGCGGCGCCGCCGCGCTGTGGGGCGCGCAGCTCGCCGCGTCCTACGCCCCCGAGCTGGACGTGGCCGGCGCGGCGGCGGGCGGCGTGCCCGGCGACCTGAAGCTGACCGCCGAGCAGCTGAACGGCAGCTTCTTCGCGGGCTTCCTCGCCGACGCGCTCGTCGGCCTGAACGCCGCCTACCCGGAGATGCCCTTCACCGAGCTGATGAACGACAAGGGCGCGCAGGCCATCAAGGACGTGAAGTCCAACTGCCTGTACGGGACGCTCGCGGTGTTCCTCGGCGCCCGGGTCGAGAGCTTCTCCAAGGACAAGCTGAGCCTGGAGCAGCTGTACGCGCTCAAGGGCCCGGACGGCACCACGTGGGGCGAGATCGTCGACCGGCAGAAGCTCGGCGTGGACATCGGCACCCCCGCCTCCGCCGCCACGTACAAGATCGGCTTCCCGGTCTTCCAGTACCGCGGCTGGCTGGAGGAGATCATCCCGCACGAGACCGAGGACGCGACGCGCCAGGCGTACTGCAAGGCCGGCATCAACACGACCTGGAAGAACACCTACCCGACCGAGCACCTGTCGACCGACTGGGGCGCCGCCGGGGACGTGACGGCCTTCCTCGGCGACCGGTTCGAGGGCAAGCCGGTCACGGGCAACTGCTGACCCACCCCCCGCGGGCCGGGCCGCCGGGACGACCGGCGGCCCGGACCCCGTGAGCGGGGCTCCCCGCACGCCTCACCGCCCCGCACGCCTCACCACCCCGCACGCCTCACCACGAAGGAGTCCGAACATGACAGCGGGTGTCGCCGACGCCGGCAGCAGAACCCCGCAGCCCGACATCTCGGGCACGGTCCCGTTGCCCGAGCGCGTCGCGGTCGTGGTGTTCGTGGTCGCGCCGATCCTCGGGCTGCTGGCGGCCGTCCCCTTCCTGTGGGGATGGGGCCTCGGCTGGACGGACGTCGCCGTCTTCGCCTTCCTCTATCCGCTCAACGCCCTCGGCATCACGGTCGGCTACCACCGGCACTTCACGCACGGCGGCTTCAAGGCCAAGCGGTGGCTGCGGATCGCGCTCGCGATCCTCGGCGGGCAGGCCATGCAGGGGTCGGTCGTCCGGTGGGTCGCCGACCACCGCCGCCACCACAAGTACTCCGACCAGGAGGGCGACCCGCACTCGCCGTGGGCCTACGGGCCGGGCGTGTGGGGGCTCACCAAGGGCCTGTACCACGCGCACATGGGCTGGCTGTTCAGCAAGGACCGCACGTCCCGCAGCAAGTACGCGCCCGATCTGCTGAAGGACAGGGACATCCGGTTCCTGTCCCTGGACCCCGTGTACGCCGTCATCGTCCTGTCGACGTTCCTCGTCCCGATGGGCCTCGGCGCGCTGCTCACCCTGTCCTGGCACGGTGCTCTCACCGCGCTGTTCTGGGCGGGCCTGATGCGGGTGTTCGTCGGCGAGCACGTGACCTTCTCGATCAACTCGATCTGCCACGTGTTCGGCAAGGAGGACTTCAAGACCCGCGACAAGGCCCGCAACGTGTGGTGGCTGGCGATCCCGTCGTTCGGGGAGTCCTGGCACAACCTGCACCACGCCGACCCGACCTGCGCGCGGCACGGCGTCCTGAAGGGCCAGATCGACATCAGCGCCCGCGTCATCTGGCTGTTCGAGCGGCTCGGCTGGGTCTGGGACGTCCGCTGGCCCGACCACGAGCGCCTCGCCGCCCGCCGTGTCACCGGCGGGAGCGTCACCGGCGAGAGCGCCACCGCCGAGCGCGCCGCCACCGCGGGCGCCACCGCCAACGGAGAGGCAGCATGACCGACGTCCCCGAACTCGACCGGACCCCGCTGATCGAGCGGCTCGCCCGGTTCGCCAAGGACTTCCCCGGCGACCGCGCGTACACGTTCATGGACTACATGACCGACCCGGACGGCGTCGCCACCGACGTCACCTGGGGCGAGCTGGACCGGCGCGCCCGCTCCGTCGCCGCCGCGATCCGCCGCGCGGCCGAGCCCGGCGCCCGTGCCGCCCTGCTCGCCCCGCAGGACCTGCACTACGTGACCGGGTTCCTCGGCGCGATGTACGCCCGCGTCATCGGCGTCCCGCTGTTCTCCCCGGACCTGCCCGGCCACGGCGACCGGCTGCTCGCCGTCTACCGGGACGCCGAGCCGGACGTCGTGCTCACCACGCGCGCGTCGCTGCCGCACGTCGAGGCGTTCCTGGCGGGCGAGGGGGTGCGCGCGCCGAAGGAGGTCATCGTCACCGACGAGGTCGACCCGGATCTCGACTGGGCGCCGGAGCCGATCGACCCCGGCGACGTCGCCTACCTGCAGTACACGTCCGGCTCGACCCGGACCCCGGCCGGCGTCATCATCACGCACGGCAACTTCGCGACGAACGCGGAGCAGCTGTGGCGGACGTTCGAGGGCATCCCGCGCGAGTCGTCCGGCGTGAACTGGCTGCCGGTGTTCCACGACATGGGCCTCGTCACCACGGTGGCGCTGCCGCTCGTCTACGGGAACCCGGGCGTGATCATGGACCCGGTGGCGTTCATCATGCGGCCCGTCCGCTGGCTGGAGCTGCTCAGCGCGCAGAAGCACGCGTTCACCGGCGGCCCCAACTTCGCCTACGAGTACCTCACCGCGCAGGTCACCGAGGAGGAGAAGGCGAAGCTCGACCTGAGCGGCGTGCAGGTCTTCATGAACGGCGCGGAGCCGATCCGGGAGAGCACCCTCACCGGCTTCTACGAGGCGTTCAAGGACTGCGGGCTGCGGCCCGAGGCGCAGGTGTGCGCCTACGGCCTGGCCGAGGCGACCGTGTACGTGTCGGCGTCGTCGCGGTTCCGGCCGCCGACCCGCGTGGCGTTCGACCACGAGCGGCTCCGCCGCGGCACCGCCGAGCCGTGCGACGCGGACGCGCCCGGCGCGATCCAGCTGATCGCGTGCGGGACGTCCTACGGCCAGCACGTCGCCGTCGTCGACCCCGAGACCGGGGTCCGGCTCGCGGACGGCGCCGTCGGCGAGATCTGGGTGCACGGCCCGAACGTCGCGGCCGGCTACTGGGGGCGCCCCGAGGCGACGAGGGAGACGTTCGAGGCGGAGCTGTCCGGCACGGTCGGGGACCTGCCGCGCGGGCCGTGGCTGCGCACCGGCGACCTCGGCGTCCGGTACGCCGGCGAGCTGTTCGTCACCGGCCGGATCAAGGACCTGGTCATCGTGGACGGCCGCAACCACTACCCGCAGGACATCGAGTTCACCGTGTCCGGGGCGCACAAGGCGATCCGCCGCGAGTACGCGTGCGCGGTGGCCGTCGACACCGGCGACACCGAGGGCCTCGTCGTGATCGCCGAACGGAACCGGCGGGTGCCGGTCGCGCTGCTCGACCCGGCGGACGCGGCGCGCGCCGTGCGGGCGGCGGTGAAGCAGCAGCACGACCTCCGCGTCCACGACTTCGTGCTGATCGAGCCGGGCGGCCTGCTCCGCACCAGCAGCGGGAAGATCGCCCGGTCGGCCTGCCGCCGCGCCTACCTCGACGGGACGCTGCCGGTCACCCGGACCGCCGCCGGGGGCGAGTGACGCTCACGCCTGCTCCCCGCCGGGGTTGTCGCGCAGCCAGACGGGGAGCAGCAGCATCAGCTCCAGCCGGATCGCCGGGTCCTCGATGTCGTAGTCGAACAGCTCGTGGAGCTGCGCGAGCCGGTACCGGACGGTCTGCGGGTGCACGCACAGCGCCTCGGCGGCGTCCGTCGCGTTGAAGCCGTGCTTGAGGCACTCCAGCAGCGTCGCCGCGAGCCGGGCGCCGCGGTGCGCGCCGACCGCGGCGAGCGGGGCCAGCCGCCGCCGCGCCGCCGCCTCGGCGAGCGTCCAGCCCTCCTGGAGCAGCAGGCCGGGCACGTGCCGGTCGGCGTGCACCAGCGTCCCGGCGCCGGCCGGGGCGAGCCGCCCGTCCGCCATCAGGTCGAGGGTGCGGTGCGCCCAGTGCAGCGACACGCCGGCCTGCGCGGTCGGCACCGACGGCCCGACCGCGCCGGTCCAGCCGCGCAGCGGCGCGGTGAGCCGGCCGGTGCCGCCGGGGCGGTCCGGGTCCGGCACGATCAGGCACGGCCGGCCCCGGTCGAGGCCGCTCAGCAGGAACGGCGGCAGCCCCGCCGGGCCCTCGCCGCC
Source organism: Actinomadura sp. NPDC049382 (assembly GCF_040677125.1). Taxonomy (NCBI): domain Bacteria; kingdom Bacillati; phylum Actinomycetota; class Actinomycetes; order Streptosporangiales; family Thermomonosporaceae; genus Actinomadura; species Actinomadura sp. NPDC049382. The sequence goes on along the minus strand of NZ_JBFARO010000159.1, from coordinate 3,105 downwards.
GCTGCCGGGGCGCGGCAGCAGCACGATCACCGCGAGCCGCTCGGGCAGCGCCCAGCCGGCCAGGTTCGCCTGCTCGGCGAGGACGTCCGCCGGGGCGGGCGGGTCCGACAGCAGGAGGCCGAGCAGCCGCCCGCGGCGCTGCTCCCGCTCGCCCGCCGCCTTCTCCCGCGCCCGCGCATAGCCCCGCGCGGCGGCGGACGCCAGCAGGTCCAGGTAGGCGAAGTTCGCCTCGGTCAGCGAGATCGCCAGCTCGCGCGGCTTCTGCAGCCGGTCGGCCTCCCGCGACAGGTACCGCCACGCCGTCCGGGACGCGACCCGCAGCGCGTTCTGCAGGTGCTCCAGGGAGCGGCCCTCCATCGCCTCCCCGTACCCGATGTCGAAGAAGACCTGGTGGACCTCCTTCCAGGACGCGTCCGGGTCGGCGATCAGCTGGATGAAGTGCCCCATGCCGCGCGTCACCGCGACGCGCATGACCTCGGTGTAGACGGGGTCGTCGGGCCGGGCGTACTCGGGGACGTTGCGGAGCACCCCCTCCACCATGGTGTCGGCGAGGGCGGACAGGTGCGGCCGCATCCACCGCGCCTCCTCGCGCGGCACGTCCCGCCAGGGTTCGCCGGACAGGCCCTCCGCCTCCGCGGACCTCTCGTGCAGCTCGGTCAAAGCGTCACCTCCGTCAGCGGACATCCGGGCCGCCAGGCTAAGTAACCCGCGTCACACATGACACTCACGCCGATGACAACGGCCCTGGCGGCGTTGTCATCGGCGGCGCAATGGGCGGGCCGGTTCCGGGCACGGCGCGGTGCCCGTTTCGGCGCGATGCCGGGCGGGTAGCGGTCTGCATCGGAGGTGCGCCTGATGGATCGTGCGGCCGTGCCCGCCGGGGAGGACGGGCGGCGGCGGATCGCCCGCACCGATGTGCTGCTCGCCGACCCGCGGCTCGCCGCGGCGGCCGGCCGGCTCGGGCGCGGGGTGGTCAAGGCGGCGGTCACCGGGGCGCAGCGGCGGGCGCGCGCGGGCGAGATCCCGCCGGACGCGGTGGCCGACGCCGCGGTCGGCGCGCTGCCGCCGACCGCGTCGGGCCTGCGCCCCGTCATCAACGCGACCGGCGTGCTGCTGCACACCAACCTCGGGCGGGCGCCGCTGTCGGACGCGGCCCGCGAGGCCGTGGCCGTGGCGTCGGGCGCCACCGACGTGGAACTCGACCTGGAGACCGGGCGGCGGGCCAGGCGCGGCCGGTCCGTGCTGGCGGCGCTGCTGGAGCGGGTGCCGCAGGCGGAGGCGGCGCACGTCGTCAACAACGGCGCGGCGGCGCTCGTGCTGGCCGCGACCGCGCTCGCGCCCGGCCGGGAGATCGTCATCAGCCGCGGCGAGATGGTGGAGATCGGCGACGGCTTCCGGATCCCCGAGCTGCTCGCCGCGACGGGCGCGCGGCTGCGGGAGGTCGGCACCACCAACCGCACCTCGCCGGACGACTACGCGGCGGCGGTCGGCGAGCGCACCGGGTTCATCCTGAAGGTGCACCCGTCCAACTTCCGGATCGAGGGGTTCACCCGGAGCGCCGGCGTCGCCGAGCTGACCGGGCTCGGCGTCCCGGTCGTCGCCGACATCGGCTCCGGCCTGCTCGCGCCCGAGCCGCTGCTGCCGGACGAGCCCGACGCCGCGTCCATGCTCAAGGCGGGCGCGCACCTCGTCACGGCCAGCGGCGACAAGCTGCTCGGCGGCCCGCAGTGCGGGCTCGTCCTCGGGCGCGACGACCTGGTGCGCACGCTGGCCCGCCATCCGCTGGCGCGGGCGCTGCGGGTCGACAAGATGACGCTCGCCGCGCTGGAGGCGACCGTCCGGGGGCCGCGCACCCCGACCGAGCAGGCGCTGCGCGCCGATGCCGCCGCGCTGCGGGAGCGGGCCGAGCGGCTCGCCGCGCGGCTGCGGCTCGACGGGGTCGACGCCGTGCCGGTGGAGAGCGAGGCGGCGGTCGGGGGCGGCGGCGCGCCCGGCGTCGTCCTGCCGAGCGCGGCGGTCGCGCTGCCGGAGCCCTTCGCGGTCCGGCTGCGGCGCGGCGACCCGGCCGTGATGGGCCGGGTCGAGGACGGGCGGTGCCTGCTCGACCTGCGCGCCGTACCGCCCGGCCAGGACGACGCCGTCGCCGACGCGGTCCGGGCGGCGGCGCGATGACCCACGTCATCGCGACCGCCGGGCACGTCGACCACGGCAAGTCCACGCTCGTCCGCGCCCTCACAGGGATGGAGCCCGACCGGCTGGAGGAGGAGCGCCGCCGCGGCCTGACGATCGAGCTGGGCTTCGCCTGGACGACCCTGCCCGGCGGCGACCGCCTCGCGTTCGTGGACGTCCCCGGGCACGAGCGGCTCGTCACCACGATGCTCGCCGGTGTCGGGCCCGCCCCGGCGGTCCTGTTCGTGGTGGCCGCCGACCAGGGCTGGCAGCGGCAGTCGGAGGAGCACCTCGCGGTGCTCGACGCGCTCGGCGTCCGGCACGGCCTCCTCGCCGTCACCCGCCGCGACCTCGCCGGCGACGACCTGGCGGAGCTGGCGCGCGACGAGGCCCTCGCGCACATCGCGGCCACCTCGCTCGGCGGCGTCGAGTCCGTCATGGTCAGCGGCGCCACCGGCGAGGGCCTGGACGAACTGCGCGCCGCGCTGGAACGGCTCACCGCGTCCCTCCCGGCCCCGGACCTCGACGCCGACGTGCGGCTCTGGATCGACCGGATCTTCACCATCCGGGGCCGGGGCACCGTCGTGACCGGGACGCTCGGCGCCGGAACCGTCAACGTCGGCGACCGCCTCGCCATCGGCGACGACATCGTGCGCGTGCGCGGCCTGCAGAGCCTCAAGGAAGACCACGACGGCATCGGCGCCGTCGCCCGCGTCGCCGTCAACCTGCACGGCAACGTCCGGCGGGCGGGCCGCGGCGACGCCCTCCTCACCCCCGGGCGCTGGCTCACCGCCGACCTCGTCGACGTGCGGCTGCGCGGCGAACCCGCGGGCGACCTGCCGCGCGAGCTGACCCTGCACGCCGGGACGGCGGCGGTGCCGGTCCACGTGCGCCCGCTCGGCGCCGACACCGCGCGGCTCGCGCTGCGCCGGCCGC
>NZ_JBFARO010000158.1:0-17968 GCF_040677125.1 Actinomadura sp. NPDC049382 | reverse complement strand
CCGAGCGCGGGGTCTGCGCGATGGTGGACGGCGTCCAGGTGGCGGTCTTCCGGGTCTACGACGGCGCCCTGTACGCGCTGTCGAACCTCGACCCGGCGACTCGAACATCGGGTCGGACTGGTCCGTCACGTCCGGCTCCTCGGAATTGCTTGGGACGACCTATCTCTCTTGACGTGAGAGATAGGCTACTCCTACCGTTGGAGGGCCCAAAAGGTGGGTGTGCGTGCTCCATGCGGAGGGAGGCCCCATGCCGGACGGGGGACCCGCCGTCGAGGTCGACGGCCTGATCAAGAGGTTCGGCGAGGTGGAGGCCGTGCGGGGGATCGACTTCGCCGTGCGGCCGGGGGAGATCTTCGGCTTCCTCGGCCCGAACGGCGCCGGCAAGTCCACCACGATCAACATGCTCTGCACGCTGCTGCGGCCGACCGCGGGCCACGCGCGCGTGGCCGGGTACGACGTCGCCGCCGAACGCGACAGCGTGCGCCGCAACATCGGCCTGGTGTTCCAGGACCCCACCCTCGACGGCTACCTGTCGGGGGAGCAGAACCTGCGCTTCCACGCCGAACTGTACGGGGTGCCGCGCTCGGTGACCGGCGACCGCATCCGGCAGGTGCTGGAGATGGTCAACCTGTGGGACCGGCGCGGCGACCTGGTGCAGACCTTCTCCGGCGGCATGAAGCGGCGCCTGGAGATCGCGCGCGGCCTGCTGCACTCGCCGCGGGTGCTGTTCCTGGACGAGCCGACCGTCGGCCTGGACCCGCAGACCCGGGCGTCGATCTGGGAGTACATCCGGCAGCTGCAGGCGGCCGAGGAGATCACGATCTTCATGACGACGCACTACATGGACGAGGCCGAGTTCTGCGAGCGCATCGCGATCATGGACTCCGGGCGGATCGTCGCGCTCGACACCCCGGAGGCGCTCAAGGCGGGCGTCGGCGAGGACCGGGTCCGCATCCAGACCGCCGACGACGCGGCCGCGATCGCCGCGATCCGGGAGCGGTTCGGCCTGTCCGCCGTCGTGTCGGAGGGCGCGGTGACCTTCTCGGTGGCCGCCGGGGAGGCGTTCGTGCCCCGGCTGTTCGCCGAGCTGGGCGTCCCGATCCGCTCGGTGAACGTGGCGCGGCCGTCGCTGGACGATGTGTTCATGTCCTTCACCGGGTCCACGATCCGGGACGCCGAGGCCACGGGGAGCGACCGGATGCGGATGGCGATGCGCGCGGCGAGGAGATGACGATGGGGAGCACGGCGGAGCCGGCGGCGGCCGCCGAGGTCGTCCGGGTGCGGGTGCCCGAGCGCGGCCTGCGGCAGGACCTGCGCGCCGTGAAGATCGTCCTGCACCGGGAGCTGATCCGGTTCTGGCGGGACAAGCTGCGGATGGTGTCCGGGCTCGTCCAGCCGGTGCTGTGGCTGCTGGTCATGGGCACCGGCCTGTCCAACCTGGTGACCAGCGGCGGCGGCCCGGCCGGCGCCGTCGACCTGAAGACCTTCATCTACCCCGGCGTGTGCGCGATGTCGGTGATGTTCACCGCGATGTTCTCCGCCGGGTCGATCGTGTGGGACCGCGAGTTCGGGTTCCTGCGCGAGATGCTGGTCGCGCCCGTCAGCCGCAGCGCCATCGTGATCGGCAAGTGCGTCGGCGGCGCGCTCGTCGCGACGCTGCAGGGCGTGGTGATCGTGCTGCTCGCGCCGCTGGCCGGCGTCCCCTACGACCCGGTGCTGATGGCGCAGCTGGTCGGCCTGATGTTCATCGGGGCGTTCGCGCTCACCGGGTTCGGCGTGATGATGGCGGCGCGGATCACCCAGATGCAGGCGTTCTTCGGCGTCATGCAGATGGCGATGATGCCGATGATGTTCCTGTCGGGCGCGCTGTACCCGCTGAACGGCCTGCCGACCTGGCTGAGCGTCCTCACCCGCTTCAACCCGCTCACCTACGCGGTCGACCCGATGCGGCACGTCGTGTTCGCGCACCTGGACGTCTCGGACCGGCTGCTGCGCACCTTCGACCCCGGCGTCACCTGGGGCGGCTGGACGGTCCCCGTCTGGCTGGAGATCCTCATCGTCCTCGGGATGGGCCTCGGCCTGATGGCGGTCGCCATCCTGGAGTTCCGCCGCGCCGACTGAGAAGTCACCTCCGCGTCAGGCCGCGCTGCAGCATACTTGCCCTTGCGCACGAAGCGTGTTCATTTAGATGCGGAGGGTAAGCGTGATCGTGGACGTGAACAGGGTGATGTGGCGGGGAGCCGCAGCGGCGGCCGCCGTCCTGGCGGCGGTGGCGGGCGCGGCGCTCGCGGACGGGCGGCCCCGGGCGGAGGCCGCGAGCGGCGCGGCGCCCCGGGCCGGCGCGGCGGAGCTGCGGATCACGCGCTTCCTGGGGGAGCGGCGCCTCCCGCACATGATGAAGGTCGGCGGCACCACCTTCGGCGGCGTCTCGGGGCTCGACCGCGACCCCCGCACCGGCACCTGGTACCTGATCTCCGACGACCGGTGGCGCTACGACCCGGCGCGCTTCTACACCGGCCGGCTCGACATCGACCTCGCCACCGGGAACTTCACCGGGGTGCGGGTCACGGGCGCGGTCACGCTGCGGCGCCCCGGCGGCGACCCCTACCCCGGCTTCGGCAAGCCCGGGTCGGCCGACCCCGAGACGATCCGCTTCGACCCCCGCACCCGGCGGGTCCTGTGGGGCAGCGAGGGCGACCGGCCCGACGAGGGCCACCAGGGCATCCCGCTGTCGCAGATGTCGCTGAGCTGGGCGCGGACCGACGGGCGGCACGCGGGCGCGCTGCGCGTCCCGCCGGCGCTGCGGCTCACCGAGGAGCACCGGGGGCCGCGCCGCAACTTCGGGTTCGAGGCGCTGACGTTCACCCCGCACGGCATCGCCGCGATGGTCGAGGGCCCCCGCTACGAGGACGGCGAGCCGCCGACCGTGCGGCACGGCGCCCTGACCCGGCTCACCCTGTGGGACCGCGCCGGGCGCGTCCGCGCCCAGTACGCCTACCCGGTCGACCGGCTCCCGGCCGCGCCGAACCCGCCCACCGGCGTCACCGACAGCGGCGTGTCGGAGATCCTCGCCGTGGGCGGCCACCGGTTCCTGGCGCTGGAGCGGTCCTGGCTGGAGGGCGTCGGCTACAAGGTCCGGCTGTACGAGTTCGACGTGCGGGGCGCCACCGACGTGCTGCGCCGCGACTCCCTCGCCGGGGACGCCCTGTTCCGCCCGGTGCGCAAGCGGTTCGTCGCCGACCTCGGCGCGTTCGCGTCCCCGACGCAGAACCTGGAGGCGCTGGCGTGGGGGCCGCGGCTGCAGTCGGGGGAGTGCACCCTCGTCGCCGCCTCCGACGACAACTTCGACCAGCGGGAGGTCACCGAGTTCCTGGCGTTCGCCGTCCGGGGCTGCTGACCCCGGCCGGACATGCGTGGGGGCCCGCCGGACGGTGCGATCCGGCGGGCCCCCACGCGCCCATGGAAGGACGGGTCAGACGGCGAAGTCCAGCAGCGGGCGGGCGTTGCTGGGGTGCCGCAGCTTCGACAGCGACTCCTTCTCCAGCTGGCGGATCCGCTCGCGGGTCAGCCCGAGGGCCTTCCCGATCTCGTCCAGGGTGCGCGGCGTCCCGTCGTACAGCCCGAACCGCATCGCCATGATCTTGGCTTCGCGCGGGGACAGGATGTCGAGGGTGCGGCGCAGCTGGTCGGCCATGAGCTGCCGGTCGACGAGCTCGGACGCCTCGGGGCTGTCGGTGTCCTCGATGAGGTCGCCGATGCGGGTCTCGCCGTCCTCGCCGATCGTGGAGTCCAGGCTGATCGGCTGGCGGCTGGTGCGCAGCAGCTCGCGGACCTGCTCGGGGCTCTTGTCCAGCTCGGCGGCGAGCTCCTCCGGCGTGGGCTCGCGGCCCAGCCGCTGGTGCATGTCGCGCTCGACGCGGCTCAGCTTGCTGAGCATCTCCAGCACGTGCACGGGCAGCCGGATGGTGCGGGCCGAGTCGGCGAAGCCGCGCTGGATGGCCTGCCGGATCCACCACATCGCGTAGGTGGAGAACTTGTAGCCCTTGGAGTAGTCGAACTTCTCCACGGCGCGGATCAGGCCGAGGTTGCCCTCCTGGACGACGTCCAGCAGCGACAGGCCGCGGTCGGAGTACTTCTTGGCGACCGACACCACGAGCCGGAGGTTGGCCTCCAGCATGTGGGCCTTGGCGCGGCGGCCGTCGGCGGCGACCCATTCCAGGTCGGCGCGCACGCCGGGGGAGAGGTCCTCGGTCTCCAGCTTGTGCTCGGCGTAGAGCCCGGCCTCGATGCGCTTGGCGAGGTCGACCTCCTGCTCGGCGGTGAGCAGCTGGCGGCGCCCGATGGCCTTGAGGTAGGTGTGGACGGAGTCGCCCATGGTGGTCGACTGGTCGTCCAGGTCGGCCCCGGTGTCGGCGTCGGCCTCGGCGGTGGTCACCTCGAACCCCCCGTCGGCGGGGGCGTCCGCGGTGTCCGCTGCGGCGGCCTTGGTGCTCTGGCGCGCCGGCCCGGCGGCCTTGGCGGTCTTGCGGGAGGTGCGCTTCTTCGCGGGACCGGCGGGCGCCTGGGCGGTCTCCCCGCCGTCGTGGTCGGCGGCCGCGGCGAGCTTGCGCACGGTGTCGGCCTCGCCGGCCAGGCTGATCCCGGATTCGGCCAGCTCGCGCAGGATGGAGCGGCCCTGGGCCGGGCTGATCCCGGCGGCCTCGAAGGCCCCCCGAACCTCGTCGAGCGAGAGGCGCCCTTGGGCGCGGCCCCGCTTGAGGAGCTCGTTGAGCGCGGGGCCCGCCGACTCCGTGAGCGGGGTCTCGACGGCGCTTCGCGGCATGGAGACACCCCCCTCCCTTCGGTGTGAGTGCGGCGCGGATTGTGTGTTCGCTGGTGGCGCACGCACTTAACGGAACGTCGCACGGCCGGGTCATTGTTCCCAGGACCGCGGGACGACGGCCCGTCCCCGGGGATCGCGGAGGAACGATCCAGAACGGTCTGGTGCCCGGAATGGGCAGGTTCACACGATTTCGCGCTGCCTGACCTGAACCGATGCCACCTTACTGCGTAAAGGCGCCGGGTCGCGGCGACGTGACGAAGACCACTACCCGCGTGACTTCCTTCGGCCGCAGACTCCGGCCGTACCGAGCGACGACCCGTTCTCGCAGGTCAGGGAAGTGGGGCGGGGCGCGGGTCAGCGGGCGGGACGGCCTGCGGGGGAGCGCAGGCGGGCGCGGTCGGGCTTGCCGGACGCCAGCAGCGGGATCGCGTCCACCAGCTCCAGCTCACGGGGCGCGGCGAAGGCCGGCAGCGTCTCCCGGACGAGGGCCCGCAGGTCCGCCAGCTCCGGCGCGGCGGGGGCGGCGGGGACGACGACGGCGGTGACGCGCTCGCCCCACTCGGGGTCGGGCCGCCCGACCACGACGACGTCGCGGACCCCCGGGTGCCGCGACAGCGCGGCGGCGACCTCGCCGGCGACGACCTTCTCCCCGCCGGTGTTGATCACGTCGTCGACGCGGCCCCGGACGCGGAGCCGGCCGCCCTCCAGGGCGCCGAGGTCCTGGGTGACGAACCAGTCGCCGTCCCGCGCCGCGGCGGTCAGGTCGGGCCGCAGCCGGTAGCCGCTGAACAGCGACGCCCCGGCCAGCCGGATCCGGCCGCCGTCGCCGAGCGCGACGCGCACGCCGTCCAGCGGGGTGCCGTCGTAGACGCAGCCGCCGCAGGTCTCGCTCATCCCGTAGGTGGTGAAGACCCGGGCGCCGCGCTCGCGGGCCTCGGCGAGCAGGCCGGGCGCGGCGGCGGCGCCGCCGAGCACGACCGCGCCGAGCCGGGACAGGTCGGCGCCGGTGTCCAGCACGCGGCGCAGCTGGGTCGGGACGAGCGAGACGTGGAAGCCGTCGGCCTTCGCGACGGCGCCGGCGTCGAAGCGCGGCGCGATGACCGGGTCGGTGCCGGCGACCAGGGACCGGACGAGCACCTGCACGCCGGAGATGTGGCTGGTCGGCACGCAGCACAGCCACCGGTCGCCGGGCGCGGCGCCGATGCGGGCGAGGGTGCCGGCGGCGGAGTGCCGCAGCGCGTCCGCCGTCAGCTCGACGAACTTCGGCGCCCCGGTGGAGCCGGACGTGGCGATCAGCACCGCGGTACCGGCACCGACGGGCGCGCGTCCGCCGCCGGGGGAGTGCGGGATCAGCCCGTCCGGCGTGTCGACCGCGTCGGGGGCCAGCGCGTCCAGCAGGCTCCTGAGCGCCGGTTCGGGCAGGTCAGGAGGGAGCGGGCAGAGCGCGGGGCCGCCGTCGAGCGCGGCGGCGAGGGCCCGCAGCAGCCGGGGGCCGGGCGGCAGGACGGCGGCGTGCAGCGGGCGATCCATGATCTCATCAGCGTAGACGACCCCGCTGAACGCGTTCAAACGCGGGGAGGGTTGAATGGGTCACCGGCCGCCCGCGCCCCCGGCGGCGCGCGCGCTTCATAGAGGGGAACACATGGTCTCGGAGCTGTTCGACGCGGACGCGTGGAAAGAGGTCGAGGGGTTCGGCTTCACCGACATCACCTACCACCGCGCCGTCGACCACGGCACGGTGCGGGTGGCGTTCAACCGGCCGGACGTGCGCAACGCGTTCCGCCCCCACACGGTGGACGAGCTGTACCGGGCGCTGGACCACGCGCGGATGTCCAGCGACATCGGCTGCGTGCTGCTGACCGGGAACGGGCCGTCCCCCAAGGACGGCGGCTGGGCCTTCTGCTCCGGGGGCGACCAGCGCATCCGCGGCAAGGACGGCTACAAGTACGCCGAGGGCGAGACGTCCGACACGATCGACCCGGCGCGGGCGGGGCGGCTGCACATCCTGGAGGTGCAGCGGCTGATCCGGATGATGGGCAAGGTCGTCATCTGCGTGGTGCCGGGCTGGGCGGCGGGCGGCGGGCACAGCCTGCACGTGGTGTGCGACCTCACCCTCGCCAGCCGTGAGCACGCCCGCTTCAAGCAGACCGACGCGGACGTGGCGAGCTTCGACGGCGGGTTCGGGTCGGCGTACCTGGCGCGGCAGGTCGGGCAGAAGTTCGCCCGCGAGATCTTCTTCCTCGGCGACACCTACGACGCCGAGGCCGCGCACCGGATGGGCATGGTCAACGCCGTCGTCCCGCACGCCGAACTGGAGGCGACGGCGCTGGAGTGGGCGCGGAAGGTCAACGGCAAGAGCCCGACGGCGCAGCGGATGCTGAAGTTCGCGTTCAACCTGGTCGACGACGGGCTGGTCGGGCAGCAGGTGTTCGCGGGCGAGGCGACTCGCCTGGCCTACGGCACCGACGAGGCCGCCGAGGGGCGGGACTCGTTCCTGGAGAAGCGCGACCCCGATTGGTCGCGTTTCCCGTGGTACTACTAAGGGTTCAAACGCACGGTGTGCTCCGGAATACCGTGATTCGGTGGCCAGATCAGCGGCAGGTCAGGGGGTCGGCGGGTGCGGGTGTACTCCATCCCGATGCGGACGCGGTTCCGCGGTGTGACGCGGCGGGAGGGCGTCCTGATCGAGGGCCCCGCCGGCTGGGGGGAGTTCTCGCCGTTCGCCGAGTACGGCCCGGCCGAGTGCGCCCGCTGGCTGGCCGCCGCGCGGGAGGCCGCGTTCGAGGGGTGGCCGGCGCCCGTCCGCGACCGGATCCCGGTGAACGCGACGATCCCCGCGGTCGGGCCTGAGCGGGCGTTCGCGCTGACCAAGGAGTCCGGCTGCGGGACCGCGAAGGTGAAGGTCGCCGAGCGCGGCCAGAGCGACGCCGACGACATGGCGCGGGTCGAGGCCGTCCGGGACGCGATCGGGCCGGACGGCCGCGTCCGGATCGACGTGAACGGCGGCTGGGACGTCGACCACGCGGCCCGGATGATCCGGGCGCTGGACCGGTGGGAGCTGGAGTACGCCGAGCAGCCGTGCGCGACGCTGGAGGAGCTGGCGCTGGTGCGGCGGCGGGTGGACGTGCCGATCGCGGCGGACGAGTCGATCCGCCGCGCCGAGGACCCGCTGAAGGTGCGCGCCGCCGGCGCCGCGGACGTGGCGGTGCTGAAGGTGCAGCCGCTCGGCGGGGTCGCGGCGGCGCTGCGGGTCGCGGAGGCGTGCGGGCTGCCGGTGGTGGTGTCGAGCGCGGTGGAGACGTCGGTGGGCCTGGCGGCGGGGGCGGCGCTGGCCGCGGCGCTGCCGGAGCTGCGGTACGCGTGCGGGCTGGGGACGCTGTCGCTGCTGGAGGGCGACGTCGCCGCCGACCCGCTGCGGCCGGTGGCGGGGGAGATCGAGGTGCGGCGGCCGGTGGTGGACGGTGAGGCGCTGGCCCGCTGGGCGGGCCCGGAGGCCGCGTGGCGGGAGCGGGCGCTGGCGGCGCAGGAGCATATGGGCGGCCCGGCGGTGATCGGGGCGGCGCCGTGAACCCGGCGACCGCGCTGGCGGCGGTGCTGGTCGACGAGCTGCTGCGCTGCGGGATGACCGACGCGGTGCTGGCGCCGGGGTCGCGGTCGGCGCCGCTGGCGCTGGCGCTGCAGGCGGCCGAGGAGGCCGACCGGGTCCGGCTGCACGTGCGGATCGACGAGCGGTCGGCGTCGTTCCTCGGGCTGGGGCTGGCGAAGCGGTCGGGGCGTCCGGTGGCGCTGGTGTGCACGTCGGGGACGGCGGCGGCGAACTTCCATCCGGCGGTGATCGAGGCGCACGAGTCCGGGGTCCCGCTGATCGTGATCACCGCGGACCGTCCGCCGGAGCTGCGCGACACCGGCGCGAACCAGACGGTCGACCAGGTGAAGCTGTACGGGACGGCGGCGCGGTGGAGCACCGAGGTCGGGGTGCCGGAGAACCGCCCGGGGATGGTGGCGTACTGGCGGTCGCTGGTGAGCCGCGCGTGGGGGGTGGCGCAGGCGCCGTCGCCGGGCCCGGTGCACCTGAACGCGGCGTTCCGGGAGCCGCTGATCCCCGACGGGGACGAGACGTGGTGCGAGCCCCTCGACGGCGACGCGACGGGCGCGTGGACGAAGGTGCGCGCGGCGACGCCGGGGTCGGTGCTGCACGTCCCGCCGACGCGGCGCGGCGTCCTGGTGGTGGGTGACGGCGCGGTGAACGTCAAGCGGTACGTGGCGGCGGCGTCGATGGCCGGCTGGCCGGTGCTCGCTGAGCCGAACGGCAACGCCCGCTACGGCGACCACGCGCTGTCGTCGCACCATTTCCTGCTGGGCGTGCCGGAGTTCGTGGAGCGGCACCGCCCGGAGGTGGTGGTGACGCTGGGCAAGCCGGGGCTGTCGCGGCCGCTGCTGGCGCTGCTGAGGCGGGCGGAGGAGCACATCGTGCTGGCGCCCGACCTGTCGCACTGGCCGGACCCGGTCCGGTCGGCGACGCAGGTGGCGCCGGAGGTGGAGATCCCGGTCGTGTCGGGCGACGACGCGTGGCTGAAGTCGTGGCGGACCGCGGACCAGGCGGCCGCGGCGGCGGTGGACGCGGTGCTCGACGCGGTGCCGGAGGTGACCGAGCCGCGGCTGGCGCGCGACCTGGTGGCGGGGCTGCCGGGCGGGTCGCTGCTGTTCACGGCGGCGAGCATGCCGATCCGCGACCTTGACCAGGTGATGCGGCCGCGCCGCGGGATCCGCGTCATGGCGAGCCGGGGCGCGAGCGGTATCGACGGGCTGGTGTCGACGGCGATCGGGGCGGCGCTGGCGCACAGCGGCCGGTCCTACGCGCTGCTCGGCGACCTGGCGTTCCTGCACGACCAGAACGGGCTGGTCATCGGCCCGTACGACCGGCGCCCGGACCTGGCGGTCGTGGTGGTGAACAACCAGGGCGGCGGGATCTTCTCGCTGCTGCCGCAGGCGGCGCTGCGCGGCCCGTTCGAGCGGGTCTTCGGCACCCCGCACCAGGTGGACGTGAGCGCGGTGGCGGCGGCGCACGGCGTCCCGTACCGGCGGCTGGAGGCGGCGGCCGACCTGCCGAAGGCGCTGACGGGGGAGGGGCTGCGGATCGTGGAGGCCCGTACCGACAGGGAGGCGAACGCGGCCCTGCACGCCGAGATGCGCAAGGCGGCGCAGGAGGCCGTCCGCGCGGCGCTGGCCTGACCTGGAGACACGCCCCAAGCCGGCTCCGTCTCCCCGTCGTCCAGTATTGGACTTACAACGTAAAGGCATCGGGCAGGGTGCATCCACACCCCCATAAAAACCAATCCTCCCCGACGGGGGAGCAGAACTCAGGGGGCGAGGAAGCGGTCGCGGAGGGCTTCGGTGTCCTCGGGCGTCCAGCCGTGCCCGGCGAGCCAGCCGAGCGTCCCGCCGTACTCCTCATCGACGCGGGCGAGGAGCTTCTCCATGATGGCGGCGTGGGGGCGGTGGGTGTCGGCGGGGCGGGAGTCGAGGTCGGCGGCGTAGGTGTCGGTGCCGCGCAGCCGTTGCAGGACGGCCTCCAGGCGCTCGCCGGTCTGGGCGTAGTCGGCGACGATGGCCTCGCGGGTGACGCCGGCGGCGTCGAGGGCGAGGGCGCAGACGACTCCGGTGCGGTCCTTGCCGGCGGCGCAGTGCACGAGTGCGGAGCCGTCGGTGCGGGTCATGACGCGCAGGGCGGCGACGATGGAGTCGCCGCGGTCGGTGAGGTAGCCGAGGTAGTGGCCGGTCGAGCGGTCCTGCCAGGGAAGCGCCTTGTCCACGTCCACGTCGGCGGCGACGTCGGTGTTGCGGCCGCCTTCGGGGAACAGCGAGAGCTGGTGGACGGTCACCGTCGGTATGCGGGTGAGGGGGCCGGGCCCTTCGAGGCGCACCTCGGCGTCGCTGCGCAGGTCGATGACGTTCTTGAGGGCGTAGTCGTCGAGGAGGAGGCGGACGTCGGCGACGGAGAGGTCCTGGAGGTTGTCGGAGCGGAGGACGCGTCCCCGCCGGGTGGTGCGGCCGTCCGCCGTGGGGAGGCCGCCCAGGTCTCGGGCGTTGACCGCACCGTCGAGTTCGATCCACCGTGTGCCATCGTCCATGACTTGTGACCCTATATGGGTGGGGTGTCCCCGCTTTTGTGCAGGGTCCGGTTGCGGCCGGTGCGGGGGGTGATCGCCCCGGGGAGCGAGGCGCGGCGGGGGCGACCGGGACCTGCGAGCCAGGGGAGGGTTGGCTCTCCAGCGGGGCGACCGCCCGGTGTCACGCTCCGTAGCTTGCGAGGAGACGGTTTCCGCTGCTCGTACTGGAGGTTCCATGCCCGCGACCCTGCACGCTCCCGGCGCTCCCCCCGCCGCCCCCGCACCGTCCGGGAGGCGGGTCGGCAGCGACTTCGCCCCGCTGGCGCGGCGGGTGCGGGAGAGCGGGCTGCTGGAGCGCCGCCGCGGCTACTACGCGCGGGCGATCGGGCTGAACCTGGCGGCGACGGCCGCGCTGTGGGCCGCGGTCGCGTGGGCGGGGGACGGGTGGTGGACGGTCCTGCTCGGCGTTCCGCTGGCGGTGGTGGCGGCGCGGACGGCGTTCCTCGGGCATGACGCGGGGCACCGGCAGATCGCGGGGTCGGCGCGGGGGAACCGGTGGCTGGGGCTGCTGCTGGGGAACCTGCTGCTGGGGATGGGGCACGGGTGGTGGAACGACAAGCACAACCGGCACCACGCCAATCCGAACCATGTGGGCAAGGACCCGGACGTCGGCGAGGGGGTGCTGGCGTGGACGCAGGAGCAGGCCGAGGGCCAGCGGGGCGTGCTGCGGTGGGTGGCGCGGCATCAGGCGGCGCTGTTCTTCCCGCTGCTGACGCTGGAGGGCGTGAACCTGAAGGTGGGGAGCCTGATGTTCCTGCGGGGCCGGTCGCGTCGCGACCGGCTGGTGGAGGGCGGTCTGCTGCTGGCGCACGCGGTGGGGTACCTGTCGCTGGCGTTCGTCCTGCTGCCGCCGGCGCAGGCGGTGGCGCTGATCGCGGTGCAGCACGCGCTGTTCGGGGTGCATCTGGGGGCGGTGTTCGCGCCGAACCACAAGGGGATGGCGATGCCGGGGCCGGGTGAGCGGTGGGGGCATCTGCGGCGGCAGGTGCTGACGTCGCGGAACGTGCGGGGCGGCGCGGTGACCGACTGGCTGATGGGCGGGTTGAACTACCAGATCGAGCACCATCTGTTCCCGGGGATCCCGCGGTGCAGCCTGCGGCGGGTGCGGCCGCTGGTGATGGAGCACTGCGCGGCGGTGGGCCTGCCGTACACCGAGACGGGTCTGGTGGCGTCGTACCGGGAGGCTCTCGGTCACATGCGGGAGATCGGTGAGCCGTTGCGGGAGGGGCGGGGATAGGCTCCGGGCCATGCCCGAGGGACACACGATTCATCGCCTGGCCGCCGAGCATCAGCGGGTGTTCGGCGGCCGCGCCGTTTCCGCGTCGAGTCCGCAGGGGCGGTTCGCCGAGGGGGCGGGCCGGCTGGACGGGCGGGTGCTGGTGGAGGCGGACGCGCATGGCAAGCATCTGCTGCTGGGGTTCGACGATGAGCTGACGTTGCACGTCCATCTGGGGATCTACGGCCGGTTCGGGTTCGGGGAGTCGCCGGCGCCGGAGCCGGTGGGGCTGGTGCGGTTGCGGTTGGAGGGCGGGGCGCATTTCGCGGATCTGCGGGGTCCGAACCGGTGCGAGGTGCTGGAGCCGGGCGGGGTGAAGCTGCTGCGGGACCGGCTGGGGCCGGATCCGCTGCGGGTGGACGCCGATCCGGAGGCGGCGTGGCGGCGGATCTCGCGGGCGCGGACGCCGATCGGGGTGCTGCTGATGGATCAGTCGGTGGTGGCGGGGCCGGGGAACATCTACCGGGCGGAGGTGCTGTTCCGGCAGGGGGTCGATCCGCGGTTGCCGGGGCGGCGGTTGTCGGCGGGGCAGTGGGCGGGGATCTGGTCGGATCTGGTGGTGCTGATGGCGGAGGGGGTGCGGGTGGGGCGGATCGACACGGTGCGTCCGGAGCACACGCCGGAGGCGATGGGGCGTCCGCCGCGGGTGGACGATCACGGTGGTGAGGTGTACGTGTACCGGCGTGCGGGGTTGCCGTGCCTGGTGTGCGGGACGGCGGTGGCGGCGGCGGTGCTGGCGGGGCGGAACCTGTTCTGGTGTCCGGGGTGCCAGCCGTCCGCCGTGTGAGGGCGCGGCGGGTGGGGGTCAGGTGATGGTGGGTGTGGGGCCGGTGTCGCCGGTGCCGGCTGCGGGGCGGGGGATGAGGGGGACGTCGTCGTCGGTCTGGGGGGCGCGGCGGCGTGCGCGGCGGGTGCGCAGGAGGGCGGCGACGGGTTCGGTGCCGCGGGCGATGACGGGGCCGGCGACGGCGAGGATGAGGACGTAGGCGGCGGCGAGGGGGCCGAGGCGGGGGTTGGTTCCGGCGCTGACGGCGAGGCCGGCGATGACGATGTTGAACTCGCCGCGGGGGATGAGGGCGGCGCCGGCGCGCAGGCGTCCGGTGGTGGCGATGCCGGCGCGGCGGGCGGCGATCCAGCCGGTGCCCATCTTGGTGAGGATGCCGGCGGCGGCGAGGAGGGCGGCGATGCCGAGGACGGGGGGCAGGTCGCCGGGGTCGGTGTGGAGGCCGAAGAAGACGAAGAAGACGGCGGCGAAGAGGTCGCGGAGGGGGGTGAGGAGTTTCTGGGCGGTGTGGGCGAGGGTGCCGGACAGGGCGATGCCGACGAGGAAGGCGCCGACGGCGGCGGAGACCTGGAGCTGCTGGGCGATGCCGGCGACGAGGAGGGTGAGGCCGAGGACTTTGAGGAGGAGGACTTCTTCGCTGGGGGAGGCGACGAAGCGTTCGACGAGGGTGCCGTGGCGGAGGGCGATGTAGAGGATGACGGTGATGGTGGCGGCGGCGACGCCGAGGGCGGTGGCGCCGCCGATGAGGCCGGCTCCGGCGAGGAGGGTGGTGAGGATGGGGAGGTAGGCGGCCATGGCGAGGTCCTCGAAGACGAGGACGGACAGGACGGCGGGGGTCTCGCGGTTGCCGAGCCAGCCGAGGTCGCCGATGACTTTGGCGGTGATGCCGGAGGAGGTGACGTAGGTGATGCCGCCCATGGCGACGGCGGCGACGGGGCCCCAGCCGAGCAGGAGGGCGGCGGCGACGCCGGGGGCGGCGTTGAGGACGAGGTCGGCGAGGCCGGTGGGTGCGGAGGTGCGCAGGGTGCCGACGAGTTCGCCGGCGGTGTATTCGAGGCCGAGGGTGAACAGCAGCAGGATGACGCCGACTTCGGCGCCGATGGAGACGAAGTCCTCGCTGGTGGTGAGGGGGAGGATGCCGCCGGAGCCGAAGGCGAGGCCGGCGATGAGGTAGAGGGGGATGGGGGAGATGGAGAAGCGGACGGAGACCGCGCCGAGGAGTCCGAGGGCGAGGATGATGGCGCCGAGTTCGATGAGCTGTACGGCTGAGTGCATGCGCGGTCAGCCGTGGGCGAGGATCTGGGCGACCGCGGTGGTGCCTTCTCCGGTGCCGACGACGACGACGGTGTCGCCGGCGGTGAAGGTGTAGTCGGGGCGGGGGCTGGCGTGGACCTGCCCGTCGCGGACGACGGCGACGATGGAGGCGCCGGTGCGGGTGCGGGCGCGGGTGTCGGCGAGGGGGCGTCCGTCGTAGGGGGAGCCTGCGGGGATGGGGACTTGTTCGGTGACGAGTCCTTCGACCTGGCGGTGGAGTTCGGCGAGGTGTTCGATGATGCGGCCGGTGCCGAGGAGTTCGGCGATGGCGTTGGCCTCTTCGGCGGTGAGGGCGACGGTGGCGATGCAGCTGTCGGGGTCTTCTTTGTCGTAGATGACCAGGTCGCGGCGGCCGGTGCGGTGGGAGATGACGCCGAGTTGGCGGCCGCGGCCGGTGGTCATGATGTGCTGCAGGCCGATGCCGGGCAAAGCGGTCCGTTCGACGTCCACGGTGCTTCGTCCTCCGTCTCCGTGTGCTGGGGTCGTTGATGACCGTACCGGTGGCGGGGTGGTGCGCGGTCGCCGGGTGCGGGGCGTTGCCGCAGCGTGCGGGGTGGTGCGGGGGCGGGTGCGGGTCAGCCGTGGAGGGCGTAGCGCATGGGGCGGAATTTGGCGTGGGCTTCGGCGAGTTCGGCGGCGGGGTCGGAGTCGGCGACGATGCCGCAGCCGGCGAAGAGGCGGGCGCGGGTGCCGTCGATCTCGGCGCAGCGCAGGGCGATGCCCCATTCGCCGTCGCCGCGGGCGTCGATCCAGCCGACGGGGCCGGCGTAGCGGCCGCGGTCCATGCCCTCGAGTTCGCGGATGAGGTCGAGGGCGGTGGCGGTGGGGGTGCCGCAGACGGCGGGGGTGGGGTGGAGGGCGGCGACGACGTCGAGGACGGAGCGGTCGGCGGCCAGGCGTCCGTGGATGGGGGAGGCCAGGTGCATGACGTTGGGGAGGGTGAGGAGTTCGGGTCGGCGGGGGACGGTGAGGTGGGAGCAGAGGGGGGTGAGGGCGTCGCGGACCATGTCGGCGGCGTAGCCGTGTTCTTCGCGGTCCTTGGCGGAGCCGAAGAGGCGGCCGGCGCGGGCGTGGTCGTCGGCGGGGGTGTCGCCGCGGGGGGTGGTGCCGGCGAGGACGAGGGATTCGATGTGGTCGCCGGTGCGGCGGATGAGGAGTTCGGGGGTGGCGCCGACGAGGCCGGCGCAGGAGAAGGTGTAGCAGGCGGGGAAGCGGTCGGCGAGGCGCTGGAGGAGGACGCGGGCGTCGATGGGGGCGGTGGCCTGGGCGGTGATGTCGCGGGCGAGGACGACTTTGCCGAGGTGGCCGGCGCGGATGCGGTCGACGGCGGCGGCGACGGCGTCCTTCCACTGGTGTTCGGGGAGGGCGCCGTCGCTCCAGGTGAGGCCGGTGGGGGGTTGGGGCGGGTTGGCGAGGGTGAGGGGGTCGGCGGTGTCGCCGATGGTGGTGAGCCAGGCGCGGCCGTCGCGGCGGCCGAGGATGCGGCGGGGGATGATGAGTGCGGAGTCGCCGGATTTGGGGTCGAAGCCGAAGGAGCCGAAGGCGACGGGGCCGGTGCCGGGGAGGGCGACGGGGTCGTCGATGTCGGCGGCGTCGAAGAGGTCGCGGAGGTGGCGGGCGGCGGTGGTGAAGCGGTCGTCGCCGCCGGGGAGGGTGAGGCGGGCCGCTTCGCCCCAGCCGACGATGCCGTGGCCGTGGCGGATCCAGGCGAGCGCGGAGGGGTGGGGAAGCCGCGCGATGAGGTCGCCCGGGTCGGGGATCGGGACGGTGCGGACGGTGAGTCGGTCCGGTGCTGTCACGGCGAGCTTCACGTGGCCACTGTACGACAGATTTGAACCTGTTCAAACGGTGGGGGCGGGGGTGCGGGATGATGTGCGCCACACCGGCCGGGGGCGGGGCCTGCCGGGGTGCGGGGCATGGGCGTGTGCTGCCCGTCCGTCCCGTCCCCATGCGTGCGGGGGCGGGACGGACGGGGCGAGCCCGCGTGCGGGCCCGCGTGCGGAGGTCAGCGGCGGCGTGCGGCGCCGGTGAGCTTCCAGGCGGCGGGCAGGAGCCCGGCGGCCAGCAGGACCTTCAGCGCGTCGCCGGCCAGGAAGGGCGTGACGCCGAGGTCGAGCGCGGTGGCGAGGTCCACGTGCAGGTAGGCCATCAGGTAGGGGACGCCGGCGGCGTACATGATGGCGGTTCCGGCGAGCATGGTCGCGACGGTGCGCAGCGGGGTGCGGTCGCCGCCGCGGCGGGCGAGGTGCCCGACGGCGGCGCCGGCGACGATGAACCCGAGGATGTAGCCGAAGCTGGCGAAGCCGGCGCCGGAGGCCCCGTCGGTGAACCAGGGGACGCCGGCGAGGCCGGCGAGCAGGTAGACGAGCATGCCGAGGGCGGCGCGGCCGGGGCCGAGGGCGGCGCCGGCGAGCAGCACCGCGAAGGTCTGCCCGGTGACGGGGACGGGGGTGCCGGGCAGCGGGACCGCGATCTGCGCGGCGATGCCGGTGAGTACGGCGGCGCCGATGACGAGGGCGGTGTCGCGGGCCAGGGCACCGGGCAGCAGGTCGCCCAGGACGGCGGGGCGCCGCTGGGCTGCGTGGGCAGTAGCCACAGATCCTCCCAAAAAGGTTTTGTCAGGCCGAAACCTAGCGAATGCACTTTCCGGGACGAACAGCGCGGGCTACAGAAACGGGCGGTCCGGCTTTGTCGGCCGCGCCGCGAGGTACACGATGTCGGGTTCGCCGCGGGGCACCGGCACCGGTCTGGCCTCGACGCGGGCGAACCGGTCGCGCAGCAGCGCCTCGAACGCGGGCGCGGCGCCGGCGCTCCACACCGCCAGGACGCCGCGGGGGGTGAGCATGCGGGCGAGCAGGTCCAGGCCGGTGGGGGCGTAGAGGCGGGCGTTGCCGGGGGTGACGGTCCAGTCGGGGCCGTTGTCGATGTCCAGGCACAGCGCGTCGAAGCGGCCGGCGCCGGGGGCGGCGACGACGTCGAGGAGGTCGGCGGCGCGGACGGTGACGCGGGGGTCGTCCAGCGCGCCGCCCGACCAGGGCCGCAGCGCGGTGCCGTGCCAGGCGATGACGGCGGGCTCGCGTTCGACGACGGTGACGTGCGCGACGGCGGGCAGGGCGAGGGCCTCGGCGAGGGAGAACCCGACGCCGAGCCCGCCGATGAGCACCCGCACGGGCGCGTCGAGGCCGTCCACGGCGGTGCGGACCAGCAGCCGCTCGGACTCGCCGTTGCGGGTGTCCATGAGGAACACGCCGTTGCTGATGATCTCGTAGTCGGCGCCGGCGCGGCGCAGCACCAGTTCGCCGCCGGCCCCGGCGGCGCGCTCGACCACCACCGGCTGTGCGGACGCGGCGATTCCCATGCCCCGCA
The DNA here is from genome assembly GCF_040677125.1 of Actinomadura sp. NPDC049382. Lineage (NCBI taxonomy): Bacteria > Bacillati > Actinomycetota > Actinomycetes > Streptosporangiales > Thermomonosporaceae > Actinomadura > Actinomadura sp. NPDC049382. The sequence continues at coordinate 236 of NZ_JBFARO010000158.1, read as the reverse complement.
CCCTAGCCGTCCCCGCGCCGCCCCGCGCTGCGGGCGTGCAGGGGCGTGCAGGGACCGAACCTGGCCGGGGGTGGGCGGGATGGGGTGGTGTGGGCTACGGTGCCGGGCATGCCCGAGCCTGCTTCGCCCGGCGGCCTGCTGCCGGGGCGCCGGATCCTGGTCGTCGGCGCGGGGACGCGGCCGAGCGCCGATCCCGCCGCGCCGGTCGGCAACGGCCGCGCGATCGCGGTGACCGC
>NZ_JBFARO010000157.1:0-18140 GCF_040677125.1 Actinomadura sp. NPDC049382 | reverse complement strand
CCGGCGAACGCCGCCAGCGCGATCCCGAACCCGAACACCGGCGTGACCCAGCGGCCCACGTCGATGCCCAGCGCCCGCGACAACTCCGGCTTCTCCGTCGCCGCCCGCACGATCATCCCCACCCGGGTGCGGGTCAGTACGACCCACACTCCACCGCACACCAGCACGGACACCGCCAGCACGAACACCTGATAGGCCGGGTAGCTGAACAATCCCAAGTTCACCGTGCCGCCGAGTTGGGACGGCCTGGGGTACGGCTGGGAGTTGACCCCGTACTGCCGTTTCACCAGGTCTTGCAAAATGAGCGCCAGACCGAAGGTGAACAGGAAGTTGTAGAGCGGATCCAGCGGGGTCAGCCGCCGGATGAACGCCCGTTCCAGGACGATCCCCGCCGCGCCCAGCGCCAGTGGCACCAGCACGAGCGCCAGCCAGAAGTTCAGGCCGAGCGAGTCGAGCGCGATGAACGCCCCGAACGCGCCCAGCATGTAGAACGCGCCGTGAGCGAGGTTGACGACGCCGAGCATTCCGAAGATGACGGCGAGGCCGAGGGCGAGCAGGGCGTAGAACGCCCCGCCCACCAGGCCGTTGAACGCCTGTTGCAGCACGTCGGCCCCGCCTCAGAGTTCGCAGGCCGGGTCCGGCTGCGGCTGGAACGCCTCCGCCGCCGGGACCGTCTTGAGGACCTTCTCGTAGTCCCAGGGCTCCTTGACCTCGCTCGCCGGCTTCACCTGCGACAGGTACGCGTCGTGCAGCAGCAGGTGGTCGGCGGCGCGGATGGTGGCGTTGCGGGCGAACATGTCGTCGATCTCGGCGCCCTCCAGCTGCGCGACCACCTCGTCCGGCCTGTCGGTACCGGCGCGCTGCACCGCCTCCAGGTACTGCAGGGCGGCCGAGTAGTTGGCGCCCATGTTGGACGTGGGCCGCTTACCGGTCTTGGCCTGGAACCTGTCGGCCCAGGCGCGGGACCTCTCGTCGAGGTTCCAGTACCACATGTCGGTGTGCTGGACCCCGGCCAGCGCGTCCGGGCCGAGCGAGTGGATGTCGCTGAGGGACAGCAGCCCGACCGCGAGCCGGACGCCCTTGTCGCGCAGCTTGTACTCGTTGTACTGCTTCACCAGGTTGACCAGGTCGCCGCCCGCGTGCATGGATCCGAGCACCTGCGGCTTGGGGTCGAGGTTCGGCGCCTTCAGCAGGAACGTGGAGAAGTTGTCGTTCGGGAACGGCGTCGGGTCGCTCTTGACCACCGTCCCGCCGGCGCCCTTGATGGCCGTGCCGAACGTCTTCTGCATGTCCTGCCCGAACGCATAGTCGGGGTAGACCATGTACCAGTTCTTGAGGCCGTCCTTGGTGACTTCCGAGCCCGTCCCGTTCGCGAGCATGTAGCTGTTGTAGCCGTAGTGGAAGGTGTACTTGTTGCACTGCTTGCCCTCCAGCTCCGTGCTGGCGGCGCCGACGTCGATGAACACCTTCTTCTTGTTCTTCGCGATGGTGGCGACGGCGAAGGCCGCGGACGAGGTCGGGACGTCCACGATGAGGTCGGCCTTCTTGCGGTCGTAGAGTTCCTGCGCCTTGGAGTTGGCGATCTCCGGCTTGTTCTGGTGGTCGGCGGCCTCGACCTCGATCTTCCCGGCCACCGCCTTGCCGCCGTACTTCGCCCGGTAGTCGGCGACGGCCATCCTGACCGCCTCGACGGTGGCGCGGCCGGAGGTGTCGGCGTAGATCCCCGACGCGTCGTTCAGGACGGCCAGCACCACCTTGCCGTCGCTGATCTTCCCTCCGCTCCCGCCCGGTCCGCCCGCGCACCCCGCCAGCAGCAGCCCGGTCGCGGCCAGGCCGCGGCTCCAGCCCATGATCCTCATTCAGGCGTCTCCTCTGTTCCCAACGGTTCGGCGAGTCGGCCTCGGGGGCACGGTCAGATCCCGAGGTAGTCGAGCAGTTCGTGCTCGCGCTCGCGGACCTGGCCGCTGTCGAGCGACTCGACGATCCGGCCCTCGGCGAGCAGGTGGTGGCGGTCGGCGACGGTGGCGGCGAAGTGCACGTTCTGCTCGATCAGCAGGACGGTCACCCCGGCGGCCTTGACCTCGCGCAGGATGGCGCCGATCTGCTGGACGATCAGCGGCGACAGACCCTCGGTGGGCTCGTCGCACAGCAGCAGCCGCGCGCCCGTCCGCAGCACCCGCGCCAGCGCGAGCATCTGCTGCTCACCGCCCGACAGCTTCGTCCCGGGGAACCGCCGCCGCTCCTTCAACCGCGGGAAGGTCTCGTACACCTGCTCCAGCGGCCAGGCTCCCTCGCCCATGCGCGGCGGCAACGTGAGGTTCTCCTCCACCGAGAGGGTGGCGAAGATGCCGCGGTCGTCCGGCACGTAACCAAGGCCGCGACGGGCGCGCTTATGCGGGCTCAGGCCGCGCATGTCCTCACCGCTCAGCGTGATCGTGCCCGTGGTTCTGCCTTGGGAGCCGTGTAGTCCCATCAGGCAGCGCAGCAGTGTGGTCTTGCCGGCGCCGTTGCGGCCGACGAGCGTCACGATCTCGCCCTTGTCGACGTGCAGCGAAACGTCGCGCAGGGCCTGGGCCTCGCCGTACCAGGCCGACAGTCCTTCAACGCGCAGCATGGGAGTCTCCGAGGTAGGCAGTGACCACGCGCGGGTCGTGGCGGATATCGGCATACGGCCCTTCGACCAGGACCTGGCCGTGCTGAAGCACCGTCACCCGGTCGGCCAGGCTCGCGACCACACTCATGTTGTGCTCGACCAGAACCACCGTCCGCCCCGCCCGGATCTTGCGGACGAGGGCGATGGTGCGTTCCACGTCCTCCACACCCATGCCGGCGGTCGGCTCGTCCAGCAGCAGCACCGTGGGGTCGAGAGCCAAAGCGAGCGCCAGTTCCAGGGCGCGCTTGCTGCCGTACGACAGCGCGCCCGCCGCGACGTCCGCCTGCTCCTCCAGCCCGACCTGGGCGAGGAGCTCCCCTGCGCGCCCGGCGAAGCGGTCGAGCGCCCGGTCGGAGCGCCAGAACCGCCAGCCGAGCCCGGTGCCGGCGGCCAGCGCCAGCTCCATGTGCCGGCGCGGGGTCAGCTCGGCGAACAGGCTGGTGATCTGGAACGAGCGCGCCACGCCCAACCGGGTGATCGCCTCCGGGCTCCGCCCCGCAAGCTCATGCCGCCCCAACCGGACGCTGCCCGCGGTCGGCTTCAAGAACCCGGTCAGCAGGTTGAACAACGTCGTCTTGCCGGCGCCGTTCGGCCCCACCAGCGCGTGCACGGACCCCTCCCCCACATCCAGGTCCACACCGTCCACGGCACGGAAACCGCGGAACTCCCGGACCAGGCCCCGCGCCTTCAGCACCGGGGCCTGCGAGACGAGATCGCCCATGCGCCCTCCTCACGCGTCAAGGCGTGACCCGCGCCACATCCGGGCCGCCGTGACCGTGAACGCTAGGCGGCGGCCGGGCCGGCGAACCAGGTGATCGAGCACATATTCGGGCGCTCCGCTATGAGGCCGCGCACATCGGCAGGCCCGAGGCACCACAGGACGCGGGCGAAGAGTGTGCTCGGGAACGTGGCCCCGCCGTCCGCCGGTCGCTCAGCATGGCTTCTCGCACGGGGCCGACCGGCGAGCCCCGTCCCGTCGTCCCCCGGAGGCCGCACATGCCCGTCGTCCGCAGACCCTCCGTCGTATCGGCCCTGCTGGGGCCGCTGCTGGCCGTCCCGCTGGTCGCGATGGCCGTCCCGTCCGCGCAGGCCGGCGCCCGCTGCGCCGGCCTGGACCGAGTCCGCGTCCCCGGTGCGGAACGGCAGGTCGCCGCCTGCCTGGACGACCTGACGACCGCGGGCACGGTCGCCTCCGGCCACACCGTCCCCGCCCAGTGGACGGGGCTGCACGCGGCCGCCACGAAGAACCCGAGCGGCGTGCCGGGCGTCCAGATCGACGGCTACTTCCGGGACGACTCCTCGTTCAACACCACCCACGGCTGGAACCACGACTCCCAGTTCGTGATCCGGCTCCCGGAGCGGTGGAACGGCGGGCTGGTGGTCTCCGGGGCGCCGGGGACGCGGCTCCAGTACGCCAACGACTTCACCATCTCCGACTGGGTGCTGGCGAAGGGGTACGCGTTCGCCTCCACCGACAAGGGCAACAACGGCGCGACGTTCTTCAAGGACGGCCGCCGCCCCGGCGACGCCATCGCAGAGTGGTACCGCCGGATGACGCAGCTCACCGTCGCGGCCAGGACGACGGTGGCCCGCCACTACGGCAAGCCGCTGCGCAGGACGTACGCGGCCGGCATCTCCAACGGCGGCCAGCTCGTGCGCAAGGCCCTGGAGGACCACCCCGAGCTGTACGACGGCGGCCTCGACTCCGAGGGCACGTACTGGCCCCGGGACGGCGGCGACAACGCGCTGGTCTACCTGCCGGTGGCGCTGCGCAACTACCCGAAGTACGCGGCGACCGGCGACCCGGCGGCTCATGCCGCGATGCTCGAGGCGGGCTTCGCGCCGGGCTCGGAGTTCCTCTGGGACTTCAACTACAGCGTCCTCTGGGACAACACGCAGCGCATCTACCGCGAGGAGGTCGACCCGTCCTACGACGGCGACCTGGAGGCGGGCGTCCCCTACTGCGAGAGCGGCACGCCGAACTGCGACACCGACTACCGCTACCACGCGCGTCCCAGGAGCGTCCACAGGACGGTGGAGCGGCTCGGGATGACGGGCCGCATCGGCAAGCCGCTGATCACGGTGCAGGGCACCCTGGACACGCTCCTCCCGATCAAGGTCCACGGCGACGCCTACGACCGCAAGGTCCGGGAGCGGGGCAGGGGCGCGCTGCACCGCTACTACCGGATCGAGGGCGCCTCCCACCTCGACCTCGAATACGACATGTTCCCGGACCGGATGCGCCCGCTGCTGCCCTGCATGCGGACGGCGTTCGACGCCCTCGAACGCTGGACCGCCCCGCGCGGCGGCCAGGCGCCCCCGCCGAGCACGACCGTCCCCCGGCAGGAGTCCGGGAACGTGGTCGACACCTGCGCGATCAGCTGACCCCGCGCGCCGCCGGCTCCCGTCCGGCGAGCCCGTCCGCCTCCGCGCGGATGAGCCGCCGGACGATGAGCGCGGACGGCGAGGGCCGCCCGTCCCGCCGCTGGGTCAGGCACAGCTGGACGGGCGGCGCGTCGCGCAGCGGCAGCCAGACCAGGCCGGCGATGTCGGCCGAGGTGGGGAAGCGGGCGAGGACGCCGAGCCCGGCCCCCCGCGCCACCATCACCTTGACGGTGCGCGCCGACATGGCCTGGACGACGACGTCGGGTTCGGGAACGTGCCGGTGCAGCGTCTCCCACATCACCGTGCCCGCCCGCATGGTGACGACCGGCCAGGTCCCGAGGTCGCGCCAGTGGACCTGCCCGCGCCCGGCGAGCGGATGGTCGGTGCGGACGAAGATCCCGAGCGGGGCGGAGACGAGCGGCGTCCTGCTCAGCCCCGGCGCCGCCGGGCTCTCCGGCATGGTGACGACCCCGAAGTCCAGCTCGCCGTCGAGCACGGCGTCCTCGACGGCGCCCGAGGCGCCCTCGCGGACGCCGAACCGCAGCCCCGGATGCCGCTCCCGCAGCCGCCCCACCACCGGGGCGATGATCGTCTCCGCGGCCACCGAGACGGCCCCGATCTGGACCCGGCCCCGGTAGGCGCCGCTCGCCTCCATCGCCGACGCGCGCACCGCGTCCTCGGCGGCGACGAGCCGGCCGAGCGGCTCGATCAGCGCCTGGCCGGCCGGTGTCGGCCGCACGCCGTGCCGGCCGCGGGTGAGCAGGACGACGTCGAGCTCCTCCTCCAGCAGCCCGATCTGCTGCCCGATCGCGGGCTGGCTGACGCCGCAGCGGGCGGCGGCCGCGCGCAGCGACCCGGTCTCGACGGCGGCCAGGAAGTACCGCGCCCGTTCGACACGCATCGGCCGACTATAGAAGCAGAACCTTTCACCCGTGAACGGAGAACGCGTCTTCCCCGGCAGGTCACCGCCGGTGCATGGTGCGTAGGTCGGTTCTCCGACCTGCCCGAACGTCCTCCAGTGAAAGGAATCCCCGGTGCCTGACGGTCCGCTGAGCGGAGTGCGCGTCCTGGACGTGTCGACGATCCTGGCCGGCCCCCTGGCGTCCTCGCTGCTCGGCGAGTTCGGCGCCGAGGTGATCAAGATCGAGCATCCCGCCGAGGGCGACCCGGCGCGCCGCTACCCGCCGCTGGAGGACGGCGAGTCGGCCGCCTGGGCGATGCTGGCCCGCGCCAAGCGGAGCGTCACGATCGACCTGCACCGCCCCGAGGCGGCGGACCTCGTCGGGCGGCTGGCCGCCGCCGCCGACATCGTGGTGACCAACTTCCGCCCGGCGGCGCTGCGCCGCTTCCGCATCGACTTCGACGACCTGCGGGCGTACCGGCCCGACCTCGTGATGGTGCACGTGAGCGCGTTCGGCCGCACCGGCCCCTACGCCGACCGGCCCGGCTTCGCCCGCGTCGCGGAGGCGTTCGCGGGCCTCACCCACCGGACCGGCGACCCGGACCGGCCGCCGGTCTTCGCCGGCTACCCCGTGGCCGACGGCGTCACCGGCATCTACGCCGCGTTCGCGGCCCTGCTCGCCCTGCGGCAGCGCGACCGCACCGGCGAGGCGCAGCTCGCCGACATCCCCCTCTACGAGCCGCTGCTGCGGATGATGGAGGACTTCATCGTCGAGTACGGCGCCACCGGCGAGAACCGGGGGCGGCAGGGCAACCGGAACCCGCACATCAGCCCGAACAGCCTCTACCGGACCCGCGACGGCCGCTGGCTGGCGCTGCCCGCCTCCACCGAGCAGATGTGGCGTCGGCTCGTCGCGGTCATGGACGCCCCCGACCTCGCCGTCCACGACTCCATGACCGCCCGGCTGGAGCACCGCGAGGAGATCGAGGCGCGGGTCGCCGCGTTCGTCGCCGCCCGCGACCTCGACCCGCTCATGGCGCTGCTGCGGGACGCCGGGGTCGCGGCGGGCCCGGTGAACTCGGCGGCCGACATCTGCGCCGACCCGCACATCCGCGCCCGCGGGTCGGTGGTGGAGGTCCTGGACGAGCGCACCGGCCGCCGCCGCCTCATGCAGGCGCCGGCCGGCCGCTTCTCCGGCTTCGGCGCCGTCATCGGCGGCGCCGCGCCGGCCCTCGGCGAGCACACGGCCGAAGTACTGCGCGACCTCGCCGGGCTCGGGGACCCGGAGATCGCCGACCTGCGCCACCGAGGAGTGGTCTGAATGGCGACCCTGTCCATCATCGTGCTGGTCGCCCTGTTCGCGGCGACCCTTCTCCCCGCGTTCGACCTCGGGCTCGGCGCGCTCGCCGCCGCGTTCCTGCTCGGCCTCGCCGCCGACGTCGCCACCGACGAGGTGACGGGCTTCTTCCCCGCCGACTTCTTCGTGCTGATCGTCGGGGTGACCGCACTGTTCGCCGTCGCCCACCTCAACGGCACCCTGGACTGGCTGCTCGACCTGCTGCTGCGCCTCGTCCGCGGGCGGCTCGTGCTCATCGTGCTGGTCCCGTTCGTCATCGGCGCCGTGCTCACCGCGGTCGGCACCCTGCCCGCCGCCGCGACCGCGATCGTGTCCCCGATCGCGCTGGGCTTCGCCGCCCGGTACCGGATCTCGCCGCTGATCGCCGCCGTCCTCGGCATCACCGGCATCATCGGCGGGCTGCTGTCGCCGCTCGCCGTCTACGGCGTCACGGCGCGGGAGCTGAGCGAGAAGCAGGGCATCGCGCTGCCCGGCTCGGCACCGCTGACGTTCCTGCTCGGCGGCCTGGTCACCGGGCTGGTCGTCTGCGCGGCCCTGCTGGTCGTCGGCACCCGCACGGGCGCCGTGCCGCCCGGCCGGATCACCGCCCCGCCTCCGGCCCTCGCCTCGGACGGGCCCGCCGCCCCGGCACCGGCGGATGTGCGCGAGGGAACCGGGGCCCGCGCCCTCACGGTCCTCTGCCTGCTCGCGGTCGTCGCGCTCTCGGTCGGCTTCGACATGAACGTGGGCTACCTCGGCCTGACCGCGGCGCTGGTGCTGCAACTGGCGCTCCGGCTGCCGTCCGGCGAGATCGTGTCGCGGATCCCGTGGAACGTCGTCCTGCTGATCGGCGGCCTGCTGACCTACGTCGGCCTGATGCAGCACCTCGGCGCGTTCAAGCAGATCAGCGACCTGCTCAGGGTGGACGGGTCGCCGCTGCTCAGCCTGCTGGTGCTGTGCTACATCGCCGGGGTGACCTCGTTCGCCGCCAGCTCGATCGCGGTGTTCATCACGACGATGCCGCTGCTGCCCCCGCTGGTGGCCGACGGCGTGTCCCCGGTCGGCGGCGTGCTCGCCCTCGCGCTGGCCTCGGTGCTGGTCGACATCAACCCGCTCGGCATCACCGGCGGCCTGATCCTCGGCGCCGCCGAACCCTCGGCGCGGCCCCGCCTGTTCCGCCAGCTCCTGGTCTACGGGCTCGTCTCGATCCCGGTCGCGCCGCTCCTCACCTGGCTCGCCTTCGGCTGGTGGTAACGGATCGGACGCGGAGCCGTCAGACGCGGACGGGAAGGGCGACCAGGCCGCGGACGATGGAGCCGGTGCGGTGGTGGCGCAGGTCGGCGGGCGGGACGGCGAGGGCCAGGCCGGGGAAGCGGTCCAGCAGGCCGCCGATCGCGATCTGCCCCTCCAGCCGGGCCAGCGGTGCGCCGAGGCAGAAGTGGAGCCCGTGGCCGAAGGCGACGTGCCGCTTCGGGGCGCGCGTCACGTCCAGCCGGTCGGGGTCGTCGAACACGGCGGGGTCGCGGTCGGCCGCGCCGAGCGAGACGTGCACCCAGGCGCCCTTCGGGACGAACGTGCCCGCGATCTCCATGTCCTCCAGGGCGATGCGCTGGCTGGCCCGCTCCACCGGGCCGTCGTAGCGCAGCAGCTCCTCGACGGCCGCCGGCAGCAGCTCGGGCTCGGCCCGGAGCAGCGCCATCTGGTCGGGCTCCCGGAGCAGCGCGAGCACGCCGTTGCCGATGAGGTTGACCGTGGTCTCGTGCCCCGCGATGAGCAGCAGCGCGATACCGGCCAGCAACTCGGGCTCGGTCAGCGCGGCGTCCCCGTCGCGGGCGGTGATGAGCGCGCTGACCAGGTCGTCCTCCGGACGGGCGCGCCGCTCGGCGATGACCTCGGTCAGGTAGCCGTTGAACGCGCGGGCGACGTCGCGGCGGTGGGCGCGGGCCTCGGAGGTCAGCGCCGGGACGGTCAGCACGGCCGTCCACTCGCGGAACCGGGCCCGGTCGGACGCGGGCACGCCGAGCAGCTCGCAGATGACCTGCACCGGCAGCGGGACGGCGAGGTCCTCGATCAGGTCCGCCGCGCCGCGCGCCGCGATGCCGTCCAGCAGCCCGTCGGTGATCTCCTGGACGCGGGGCCGCAGCCGCTCCACCCGCCGGGACGTGAACGCCTTGGCCATCAGCCCGCGCAGCCGGGTGTGGTCGGGCGGGTCCATGGCGAGCATGGTGCCGCCGAAGAACTGCTCGCCGTTCACCGGCACGGCGCTGTGAGAGACGTCCTTGGACAGGCGCGGATCGGCCAGGGCCGCGCGCCCGTGCTCGTGGTCGACCACCAGGAACGCGGTGGCCCCCTCGGGGAAGTCGATCGGGTGGACCGGCCCGGAGGCCCGCAGTTCCGCGTAGGCGGCGTACGGGTCCTCGCTGAACGCCCGGCTGAACAGGAATCCGAGGGGCAGCATCACACCACCCGTCCCACGGCGGCGAGGAAGCCCGGCCGGGACATGTCGGACCGGAACGGCTCGGCGTCCGCCCGCCAGTCGGCGACCTGGACCAGGCCGGGCCCGACCAGCTCGGTACCCGCGAAGAACGCCGTCACCTCGGCGGCCCCGCGCGGGATGATGTCGCCGGCGCCGGTCCGGCCGTAGGCGGAGCGCACCTGGTCCTCGACGTCCTGCGTGACCTCGCCCCGGTGGCCGTGGGAGATGGCCAGGTAGCTGCCCGGAGCCAGGGGGGCGCGCAGCCTCGCCACGATCTCGGCGGGGCGCTCCTCGTCCGGGATGAAGTGCAGGATGGCCAGCAATAACAGCCCGACCGGCTGCGTGAAGTCGATCCGCGCCTTGACCTCGGGATGGCCCAGGATCGTCTCCGGCTCGCGCAGGTCGGCCTGCACGACGGTGGTCAGCGGGTTGTCGGCCAGCAGCGCCCGCGCGTGCGCGAGGACGATGGGGTCGTTGTCGACGTAGATGACGCGGGAGCCGGGAGCGGCGCGCTGCGCGACCTCGTGCACGTTCTCCTGCGTCGGCAGCCCGGAGCCGATGTCGAGGAACTGCCGGACGCCGCGCGCGGCCATCATCGTGACGGCCCGCGACAGCAGCGCGCGGTTGGCGCGGGTGAACTCCAGGACGTTCGGCATGGCCGCGACCACCTGGTCGGCGGCGGCGCGGTCGGCGGCGAAGTTGTCCTTGCCGCCGAGGTAGTAGTCGTACATGCGGGCGACGCTGGGGGTCTCGGGGTCGATCACCCACTCCGGATGATGCTCACCGCTCATGACGGACCTCCCCTGGCGGGTAGCGATCGCATGATTCTAGGGGCCCGATCCGCCCGATTTTCGATCTTCGGTAACTCCATGGGCTGCTCCAGGAAAAATGCCTGGTAAAGGTGCCGACACGTCCGGGGGCGCGGCGCCGGGGGTCCGGCGCGGTGGGAGGATGGGCCGCATGGGAAAAGTCGTGGTCACCGCGGAGACGACCTTGCAGGCGAGCCCGGCGCGGGTGCTCGACGCGCTCGGCGACTACACGGGCGTGCGGTCCCGGATGCTGACCGAGCACTTCAGCGAGTACGAGGTGCGGGAGGGCGGCCAGGGCGCGGGCACGGTCGTGCACTGGAAGCTCGCGGCCACCAGCAAGCGGGTGCGCGACTGCCTGTTCACCGTCAGCACCCCCGATGAGAACCGGCTGGTCGAGCGGGACGCCAACTCGTCCATGGTCACCACCTGGACGGTGTCCCCGGCGGACGGCGGCACGCGCGTCCAGGTCACGACGACCTGGGACGGCGCGGGCGGTATCGGCGGGTTCTTCGAGCGCACCTTCGCCCCCAAGGGGCTGCGGAGCATCTACGACGCGCAGCTGGCCAAGCTGAGCGCCGAAGTCGCCACATGACGAGTGCGCCGCCCGGCGGCCGCACCGCCGGCGACCCGGCGCCCGGCGAGAACTACCGGCGGCGCACCGCGCGGGTGCTGCTCGTGGACGACGCCGACCGCGTCCTGCTGTTCCGCTGGCCGCTGACCGGCGGCGACCCCGCCTCGGGGTACTGCTGGATCACTCCGGGCGGCGGCATCGAGCCGGGCGAGACCCTGCGCGCCGCGGCGGCCCGCGAGCTGCGCGAGGAGACCGGCCTGGCCGTCTCCCCCGGCGACCTCGGCCCGCAGGTCGCCGTGACCTCCGGCCACGCCGACCTCGGCTGGGCCAAGGGCCTGTTCCGGGACGACTTCTTCCTGTACCGCACGGCCGCCTACGACATCGACACCACGGGGTTCACCCCGATCGAACGCGAGCACGTCGGCGCCCACCGCTGGTGGACGCTCGGCGAGCTGGCCGGCGCGCGGGACCCGGTCTACCCGTTCGGGCTCGCCGAGCTGCTCACCGACCTGCTCTCCGGCGTCGTCCCGGCCGAGCCCGTCCGCCTCCCCTGGCACCACTGAGCCTGCCGCGCACGGTCGGCGCGGTCAGAGGTCGTTGCCGGCGTAGGACAGGTTGAAGCTCTTGTTGACCAGCGGGAAGTCGGGGACGATCGTGCCGCTGAGCGCCACCGGCAGGGCCGGCCAGTTGAGGAACGACGGGTCCACGATCTTCACGCGGGCCAGCGTCCCGTCCGGGGCGAGTTCGACGCGGTGGACGATGGCGCCGCGCCAGCCCTCCACGATCCCGACGCCGGACGCGCGCCGGGGGCGTCCGGTCGGCGGCCAGGCGGAGACCAGGCCGGGGTTCATCGCGTAGGCGAGGTCGCGGACGATCTCGATCGACGCGGCGATCTCGCGCACCCGGATCTGGAACCGGGCGAGCACGTCGCCGGTCCCGGCGGTGGGGACGGTCAGCGCCGGGCGCAGGTCGGTGAAGGGGTGGTCGCGGCGGGCGTCGGCGTCGACGCCGCTCGCGCGGGCGACCGGGCCGAGGGCGCCGAGGTCGCGCGCGGCGGCGGAGGACAGCGGCGCGGTGCCGGTGAAGCGGTCGGCGACCACGGTGTGCCCGAGGGCGAGGCCGGCGAGTTCGGCGACGTCGGCGCCGATGGCCTGGAGCGCGGCGGGGTCGGGCACGGCGCGCAGGACGGCGCCGCCGAGCAGCACCCCGCCGCGCAGCAGCCGGTGGCCGGTCACGTCGGCGTTGAGCCTGAGCAGCTGCTCGCGGATGCGTCCGAACTGGGCGTTCAGGATCGAGTGGCCGACGTCGTTGCAGAGCGCGCCGAGGTCGGTCACGTGGTTGTAGAGGCGTTCGAGTTCGAGCAGGAGGGCCCGCCTGCGCTGCCCGCCGGGCGACACGACGCAGCCGGCGGCGTCCTCGACGGCGAGGCAGAAGGCGAGGGCGTGCCCGACGGTGGTGTCGCCGCTGACGCGTTCGGCCAGTTGCAGCGCGTCGCCCGGCGGGCGCCCCTGGAACAGCTCCTCCAGCCCCTTGTGGACGAACCAGAGCCGCGCCTTCAGCTTCAGGATGCTCTCGCCGACGACGGAGAACCGGAAGTGGCCCGGCTCGATCATCCCGGCGTGCACCGGCCCGACCGGGATCTCGTACACGCCGGGCCCGTCGACCCGGACGAACGGGTAGGGGCCCGCGGGGTCGCCGAACGGGGGCGGCGGCCCGGCGTCGGCGCGCATCGGGTACCAGCCGCGCGGCCAGTGGTGGTGCCGGACGAGCCGGCGCGGCAGCGGATGGCCGGTCGGGACGATCCCGTACAGGTCGTGCATCTCCCGTTCGAACCGTCCGGCGGGGAAGCTGAGCCCGGCGAGGCTCGGCACGGCCGGGTCGTCCCGGTCGAGGCGGACGTGCAGTTCGGTGCGCCGGTCCGGGCCGGGCGCGGTGAACAGGTAGACGGCGCGGAGGCCGTCCGGGTCCTCGTGGGCGGCGGCCAGGGCGAGACGGTGCCCGTCGCTCAGCAGCGCGGCGGCGCGCTCGGGCAGCCGGGCGGGGTCGATGTCGTCGGCGGTCGTGGTCATCAGTGCGCTCCGAGGACGGCGGCGGCGTCGAGGAGGAGCCCGTGCAGGGGGCCGAGGCCGATCCCGACCGCGGCGCAGACGGGCAGGCCGAGCAGCAGGGCGGCGGCCGCGCCGAGCGGCGGGCGGGACGGCGGTGTCGCGGCGCCGGGCCCGGTGCGCGGGCCGCCGAGCAGCATCCGGGCCGTCCCGGCGGCGATGGCGGCGGTGGCGGCGAGCAGCAGCGCGAGCGCGGCGGCGACGGCCCAGCCGAGGCCGGCGGCGAACCCGGCGCGGAAGACGGCGAGTTCGCTGGCGAACAGGCTGAACGGCGGGAAGCCGAGCAGCGCGAGCACGGCGGCGCCGAACGCGGCGGCGGCCAGCGGGGCGCGGGCGGCGACGCCGCGCGCGGCGCCGATCCGGCTGGTCCCGGCGGCCTGCTGGAGGTGCCCGGCGGCGAGGAACGCGACCGTCTTGGCGAGCCCGTGCCCGAGGACGTGCAGCAGGACGGCGGCCATGGCGAGCCGGGTCCCGATCGCGGCACCGAGCGCGATCAGGCCCATGTGCTCGATGCTGGAGTAGGCGAGCATCCGCTTGTAGTCGCGCTGCCCGAGCAGCAGGGCGGCGGCGAGCGCGAGGGACGCCAGCGCGACGGTCAGCAGCAGCGTCCGGACGAACCCGGCGCCGAGCGCCGCGTCGGCGATCACCTTGACCCGCAGCACGGCGTAGAAGGCGACCGACAGCAGGGCTCCGGACATGAGCGCGGACACCGGCGCCGGCGCCTGGCCGTGCGCGTCCGGCAGCCAGGCGTGCAGCGGCGCGAGCCCGGCCTTGGCGCCGAACCCGAGGACGAGCAGCGCGACGGCGATGCGCGTGACGTCGGGGTCGAGGCGCCCGGCGTGGGCGGCGAGATCCGCCCAGCCGAGCGAGCCGGCGGCCGGGACGTGCGCCTGCTGCGCGGCGAAGTGCAGCAGCACGACGCCGAGGAAGGCCAGCGCGATCCCGGCCGAGCAGATCACGACGTACTTCCAGGCGGCCTCGGTCGCGTTGCGGGTGCGGCGGTGCCCGACGAGGAACGCGGTCACCACCGTGGTCGCCTCGATCGCGACCCACAGCATGCCGAGGCTCGCGGCCAGCACGGCGAGCGCCATCGCGGCGACGAACGCCTGGGTGAGGACGCCGTACCGGCGCGCGTCGCGCGGGGACGTCCCCTCGGCGGCCAGGTAGGCGGGGCTCGCGAGCATCGCGGGCAGCGCCACGGTGCCGATCACGATGAGCATGAACGCGCTGAGCGCGTCGGCGCGCAGCAGGCCGCCGGGCCCGGTCTGCGGGTCGGTCGCGGCCAGCGCGATTCCGCAGGCCAGCACCACCGCGGCGGCGGCGGCGCCGAGCCAGGACGTCCCGCGCCGCCACCCGAGGGCGGCCTGGCACGCGACGGCCAGCAGCGGCGCCCCGATGGGGGCGATCAGCAGCAGGGTCATCAGTCGCGCAGCTCCCGCAGGTCGTCCAGGTCGGTGTCGCCGAAGGCGGCCCGCATCCGCGCGGTCAGCACCTGGAGCACCAGCACCGCCAGCAGGACGTCGAGCGAGACGCCGAGTTCCACGACGAGCGGCACCCCCGAGGCGGTGAGGAACGCGACCGCGGTGATGCCGTTGTCCATGAGCAGGAACCCGACGATCTGGGACACGGCGCGGCGCCGCGTCACCAGCACGAAGAGCCCGATCAGCACGACGGTCAGCGCGACCGGCACGGCGTGGGTCGCGGGCGTCGGGTCCAGCCGCACGATGGGGCGGGTGACGGCGTAGCAGAGCAGGCCGAGCAGCGCCGCGACGGTGAGCGAGGCCGCCACGTTGACCAGCGGCTGCGTCTCGCGGCTCGTCCCGCCCCCGGCCAGGGCGCGGCGCAGCAGCCACGGGAGCAGCAGCGTCCGCAGCGCCCCGATGCCCGCGGCCAGCGCGACCACGCCGGCGTCGCCCTCGTGGATGCCGAGGACCGCGATGAGCAGCGCGAGCGCCGCGCCCTGCAGCGCGAACAGCCGCACGATCGCGGCGAGGTCGCGGCGCCACAGCACCAGCACCCCGGTGAGCAGGAAGGCGCCGCAGGACGCGTTGAGGAGCTGCACATAGGTCGTGTGGTTCATGGCGCCACCAGGAAGAAGGACGAGGCGACGGCGAACAGGGCCAGCACGAACGAGCCGGCGAGCAGCTCCGGCACCCGGAACATGCGGAGCTTCGCCATGAAGACCTCGGCGGCGGCGAGCACGGCGCCCCCCGCCGCGACCTTGGCGGCGATGGCGGCGACGCCGACCGGCAGCAGCGCGAGGGAGTCCCCGGCGACGCCCCACGGGACGAAGAGGTTCGACAGCAGGCCGAGCAGCACGGTCAGCCGCATCGCCGACGCCCACTCGACGAGCGCGAGGTCGGGCCCCGCGTACTCCAGCACCATCGCCTCGTGGATCATCGTCAGTTCGAGGTGGGTGGACGGGTTGTCCACCGGCATCCGCCCCGCCTCGGCGATGACGACGACCACGAGCGCGACGAGGGCGAGCAGGCTCGCGGGGAACACGGCGCGCTGCGGGTCGTCGAGCGTCGCGGTGACGATCGCGCCGAGGTTGGTGGAGCCGGCGCGCACCGACAGCGCGAACGTCGACAGCAGGATGGTGGGCTCTACGAGCGCCAGCACGACCATCTCGCGGCTCGCGCCCATGCCGCCGAACGCGGTGCCGGTGTCGAGGGCGGCGAGCGCGAGCGCGACCGTGCCGAGCGCGAGCAGCGCGGTCACGGCGAACAGGTCGGCGGCCCCGTCCAGCGGGGACCGGGTCGTGACGAGCGGGACCACGGCCGCGACGACGAGCGTCGACCCGGCGAGGACGAGCGGCGCCATGCGGAACAGGGGGCCGGTGCCGTGCGGGGTGATCGGCTCCTTGCGGAGGAGTTTGCGCAGGTCGCGCCATGGCTGCAGGACGCCGGCCCCGGCGCGTCCCTCCGCCCGCGCGCGGACCTGCCGCATCAGCCCGACCAGCAGCGGCGCGCCGGCCGCCACGAGGACGACCTGGAGCACCGCCCCGAGGATCCCGCTCACCGGACCACCGCCAGGGCGATCAGCAGGCCGGTGACGGCGTAGAAGCCGTACCCGACGTAGCGGTGCACGCTGCCGTTGGCGAGGCCGCGCGCCGCCTCCCCGGTCCGCGCCGCCGCCGCGAGGACGGGACGGTACAGCCGGTGCTCGACCCGGTCGCCGATCCGCGTCCGGTAGGTCACGCTGTCCACGAGGTAGGCCGACTCCTTCAGCGGGGTGACGTCGAGGTCGGTCTCGGGGGCGAGCACGTCGTCGAAGACGCGCTGCAGCGGCTCGGCGAACGACGTCGCGGTGTACTCCATCCGCGCGGTCATGGGCCCGGCGCCGCAGTCCCACAGCCGGGCGGGGCGGCGGGCCGCCCGGCGGGTCGCGGCGGCGCGCAGCAGCGCGAGCAGCCCGACGGCGGCGACCAGCAGGAACACGGCGATGAGCAGCGGCGACATGGTGCCGGACAGCCCGGCGAGGCGGAGCGTCACCGGGCCCGACACGGCGTCCGGGCCGGGCACGGCGACGGCCACCGGCCGCGCGATCGCGGGCAGGACGAGCCCCGGCGACAGCGCCAGCACGACGCAGGCGCCGGCGGCCGCGGCCATCCCGGCGAGCATCGGCGCGGGCGCCTCGCGGGCCCGCTCGGCCGCCGCGCCGCGGGCCCGCGCGAGGAACCCGACCCCGAACGCCTTCACGAACGTGGCGATCGCGAGCCCCGCCGACAGCGCCACCGCCGCCACGGCCAGCGGCATCGTGACCGCGATGACCGTCCCGCCGGTCGGCAGGGCGTGGACGAGGCTCTGCAGCAGCAGCCACTCGCTGACGAAGCCGTTGCCGAGCGGGAGCGCGGAGGCCATCAGCGCGCCGACGCCGAAGAGCGCCGTGGTCGCGGGCATCCGGGTCCGGAGGCCGCCGAGGGCGTCCAGGTCGCGGGTGCCGGTGGCGTGCAGGACCGATCCCGCCGCGAGGAACAGCAGCGTCTTGAACCCGGCGTGGTTGACGATGTGCAGCAGCGCGGCGGTCAGCGCGAGGGCGGACAGCGTGCGCGCGCCCGACGCCGCGAACAGCCCGGACGCTCCGACGCCCACCAGGACCAGGCCCATGTTCTCGCAGGTCGAGTAGGCCAGGAGCCGTTTGAGGTCGGCGGCCACGGCCGCCTGGAGGATGCCGTACAGGGCCGAGAGGCCCCCCGCCGCGAGGACGATCAGCCACCACCAGGCCGGACCGCCGCCCAGCAGGTCGAACCCGACCCGCACGATCCCGTACGCGCCGAGGTTGACCATGGCGGCGCTCATCAGCGCCGACACGTGGCTCGGCGCCTCCGGATGGGCGCGCGGCAGCCACACGTGCAGCGGGGCGATCCCGGCCTTGGACGCGAAACCGAGCAGGACCGCGAGGAACACGGCGGCGCGTCCCGCCGGCGGGAGCCCGTCCGCCGCCGCGCGGAGCCGCTCGAACGACTCGCCGTGCGCGGCCGCCGCGAAACCGGCGAGCCCGGCGAGGATCACCACGAGCCCGAGATGCGTCATGACCGCGTACCAGAGCCCCGCCGCGCGGACCTCGTCCCGGCTCCGGTGCTCGGCCACGACCAGCAGCAGGGACGCCAGCGCCATCAGCTCCCACGCCAGCAGGAACGTGCTCACGCTCGCCGCCGCCGGGACGAGCGTCATCGCCGCCGCGAACACCGGGAGCATCGCCTGCGGGACGCGTCCGCCCAGGTCGCCGTGCCGGGTGTAGCCGATGCCGTAGACGGCCGCGCACACGGCCACCGCCCCCGTGATGGCGAGGAAGAGGCCGCCCAGCGGGTCCAGCGCCAGCCGCACGCCCGCGAGCGGCAGCAGGCCGGGCAGCCGGGCGCTCCACTCCCCGCCCAGCATCGCCGCGGCGCCCGCGGCGGC
>NZ_JBFARO010000156.1:0-18236 GCF_040677125.1 Actinomadura sp. NPDC049382 | reverse complement strand
TCCGCTGCAGTCCCTGCAAGGCCGGCCACCTGGTCAAGGCCATCGCTGTCCTACAGAACTACGAGGTCACCCGAGGATGAAAAAGGCTCAGTGACCTTTGGCCCCACTCTCGGCAGGGGGCAAATTCCGGCCAGGAACGTGAAAGATATTCACTTCTGTCGGGGTCTGGACTTACGCTCCTGGTGCCTCGCTCGCCCCCCCTCGGAGGCAACCGAGCGGTGCAACCCTCCGCAGCTCGGAGTGCCCCGATCGTGCCCGTCGGCCCAGGGCTGGCGCTGCCGCCCCTGCACACGGCCGCGTGCGCCGGTAACGGGCCCGCCGTGGGCGATGGCCCGATCCCCGAACACGTCCCGCAGGACAAGCGCCTCCAGCACTGACCGCCCCGCGGCTCCCTGCCGCTCTGGACGGCGGCGCGGTCACCGGGCACGTGACCGCGATCGGCTCGCTGCCGCAGGAGAGCCTGTGCAGCGGGACGTTCGAGGTGGAGGGCGTGGACTTCGACGTCCGCACCGAGACGCTGCGGGCGCTGATCGTCCAGCCCGGTGCGTGCAATGTCGTCACCACGGTGTACGAGTACAAGCTGGCGGGAGCCTGACCGGTCCGCGAGTGGGCCGGTCGCTGCGGGCGGGGTGCGCACCCGTCTGTGCCGAGCACCGGACGGCGGCCCGGTGCTCGGCACGGTCACAGGCGGGCTTTCATGCTTTCGCAGACGCCCGGAGCGCCACTGAGTTCGAACGTGCGGGAGGCACCGCGGACGGTGCCGGTGTAGTGGCCGAAAAGCTGGTAGTAGTCGATGGCGAACAAGCCCAGCTGGCGGATCACGCGCTTGCGGCCCTGCGGTTCGAAGGCGACGTCGAGGCGGCCGTCGGCGGAGGAGATGTGCCACGGGGCCATCGGGTCGGCCGATCCGGGGGCGAAGGCGATGTCCGCGAGTGGCTCGCAGGTTCCGGGCGTCCACAGGCAGGACTCCTCCGGCTCACCCGGCAGCTCGGGGCGGGCGGCGAAGTTCGCCCCGACGAGGCCGCCGGCGCCCAGAGAGGCGAAGGTGCCCCAGAGCCAGGACGTCCGGTAGGGGAGAAGGGAGCGGTGCTCATCCAGGATGGCCAAGTCGCGGGACGGATCGAAGGTGAACGCACGGCCACCGACACGTAGCGTGCCCGCGACGGGGAAGGCCGCCTTGTAGGTGTACATGCGGCCGCCGGGCAGACGGGAACTCACCGACAGGGGAGCGGTCGCGGCGGCGGCATCGAGGGTGAGCGCACCGGTGATGGCGGGGGCCTTCGTTGTCGCGGCCAGGTCGACCTCGACACGGTGACGCCCCGAAGACTCCGCGAAGGAGTAACTGATGCGGTAGCCCCGCCGCTGGAAATGGCACACGCCCTCCAGCAGGACCGTGGGCAGTGCCGGGGCGCCACCATGCGACGTCGCGGAATGCTGGTGAAGGAGCCCGGCGGCGCGATCGAAAAGATAGAACTCCGAGCTGGACAGATACTGCGCGTCCTGAATGATGACGGACGAGGCCAGCTCGGGATGCAGGAGGGTGAAGCCGACCCACTCCTTTAAACGCAGCCGCCTGAGCCGGCGGCCGAGTCCGGTGAATTCCGCGAGCGGATCGGCATCGGCGGGACGCCCCGGAAGGCGGCCCCAATGGCGAGCACCGGGCACTGCAAGGCGGTCGAGAGCGGACATGCTGGACATGCCTTTCATCCTGCCGACGACTTGCTCACCCGGACAACCACAGCCGGCACCCATCCGGTAGTGCCCGCTGGCTCGGGTGCTCACCCTCAGCGCCGACGCACGTTCCTTTCAAGTGACCTCCGCCGCGCGTCCGCTTCGATCAGGGCGCACTCCATCGTGGCGAGCCCCAGGGCCAGAGGTGGCCGCGATGGGCGAGCGCGGCCAGCGCCTCGTCCTCGTTCGGCCGGTCCTGCACCGCGCCTGCCCCCGGGCCGCAGCTTCCGCCAGCAACGACGGCCGTGACGCGATCTGGTGCTTGGATCCGGGCGTGTAGCGGTTGGTGCGCTGCCGTCTGGCTTCGTTAGTGGGCGGGAACAGCTTTGCAGGGCTGTTTGGGCACCACTTTGACCGATCTCTCGCCCACGGCCGAGGGCACCGGCGGTGAACGAGCTGGTGAGATGACGCACCAGCGCGATCACGGAGGGATCCGGCGCTTGTTGGTCGCCGGTGTGGTCAGCTGCCGACGCTGAAGGTCGCGGTGTGACCGGTCGGCAACGTGCCCCCGTCGTGGAACCCCGTGGCTCCGGTGTTGGCGGGACTTGCCAGGTAGCGGACGAGTTCGGTGTCCTCATGGTCGGCGAGGACCAGGTGGACGCCGAACTCGCAGGGCCCGTGGAGGTTTTCGCGCACTTCCAGTGCCGTGACCTGCGGGGGCAGGTTGGTGCTCCAGTCGATCATCGTGCGGAGCAGCGCAGCGTGCTCAACCGTGGTCACTTGGCGGCGCTTCAATGCCCTGGCGTGGCCCGCGACGGGCGCGGCGATCGCCTCGACCTTGACGCCGTCCGCCCTGCCGACCGCGACCAGTCCGTCCCGATCCTGCAACCCTTGGACGAACCAGTTCATCCCGCCGCTCACCCCGCGGACCAGCCGAAGTTGCTTCACTGGCGACATGCTCGGCGACGCGGGCGTCACGGTGATCGGAGGCACTCCTCGGGCGACCAGCGCACACCTGACGCAGGCAGGCGGAAGGGGGGCGGCCTGCTCTAACAGGCGCGCGGCGACCATGAGCAGGCCGGGCAGGGACCTCGGCTCAGGCATGTGGCATTCCTCTGTAGTTGTGCGCTGCCTCCGAGACCAGGATCCCAGCTCGCTTGAGCCTCCCGCGAACGCCCCAGCCCGTGGACGGGTTCCCAGCACAAGCACATCGGGAATCCAGGAGCTCGTGCAGTTCCGGCTGGGGCCGGGGCGGACTGTAGTCGTGGGTGTGCCGTTCGGGCATGCCCGGCATCATCGGCAGCACCGGCTGTGACCTGTCGATGGCCTGCATAACGTCCGGGGCGGGGCTCATCGGTCAGCCCAGCCGGCCCGTGCTCGATGAACCGGCGGCGCCATGTGGCCACCGTCGGCGGTGAAACGCCCAGCTCGGCGGCCACATGCGTGTGGGTCGCACCCGGCTGGGCGCATGCCGGCGCGATCCGGCGCTGGACGCTGTCGTGGCCGACTACAACGACCTCCCGCCCCACCAGAGCCTGAACATGGACCGCCCCTCCGACCGATTCCAGTCCCGCGGCGATGGGAGGTTGCCGCTGCGCCTGCCACCCAGTCTGCAAGCCTCCTCGACCTCGCCCGCCGCCGGAGCCAGGATCAAGACGGTGCCCTCCCGGCTCAGATCCCAGCACCTGCGCCGTACCCGTCAACCGGCACACCCTCGCCCGCCTCGGCGGCGCCGCTCAGGAAGCCGACCACCTCGCGCGCTTCCGGGCCGACGCCATCGTCAGGGACGCCGAAGCCATCCGCCGAACCTTGATCCATGACGAGCCCTGGACCGTCCTGGGCCAGAGCTTCGGCGGCTACTGCGCCACCACTTACCTGTCGTTCGCCCCACAGGGACTGCGGCAGGTTCTCATCACCGGCGGACTTCCCGCCCTGCGCGCCAACGCCGACGACGCTTACCGCGCCCTCTATCCCACGGTGGCGGCCAAGAACGCCGAGCACTACGAGCGCTACCCGGAGGACATCGAACGGGTCAGGCAGATCGCCCGTCACCTGCGCGACCATGATGTGCGACTGCCCAGCGGGCGGCAGCTCTCCATCGAGGCCTTCCAGTCGCTGGGGAACCTGCTCGGGGCCGCAACCGGAAGCCGGCAACTGCACTACCTCCTCGAAGACCCCTTCACGGGCAGCACGCACTTGTCGGACGCGTTCTTGCTCCAGGTCGATTCCCAGCTGTCCTGGGCGAGCGCCAGTCCGCTGTACTTCCTGCTCCACGAGGCGACCTACGCCCGGGCGGACGCCCCGACCGGCTGGTCCGCCCAGCGCACCCGTACGGAATTCCCCCGGTTCGACGCGACGGCGGCTCTGGAGGAGGGCGCCCCGATTCTGTTCACCGGGGAAATGATCTACCCCTGGCTCTTCGACAACGACCCGCTGCTACGGCCGCTGCGGGACGTGGCCGACCGGCTGGCCGACCGCCGTACCTGGACACCCCTGTACGACGTGTCCCATTTGGCGGCCAACACCGTGCCGGTCGCGGCGGCCGTCTACGCCAATGACATGTACGTCGCCCGGGACCTGTCCCTGGATTCCGCGCAACTGATCGGCGACCTGCGGGTCTGGCTGACCCACGAGTACGAACACGACGGTCTGCGGGCCAGCGGCGGAGCCGTCCTGGACCGCTTGCTGACCGTCATCACCAGAACCCCAAAACCACATGACAACAACCTGCAGTAAGTGGAAACGGCCCTCCGCTCCCGCACGTGCCCCAGCCGCCAGATAGACCTTGATCGCGCGGTGAGGCTTCAGCTGAGCAATGGTGTGTCAACTCGAAGCCCGCCGAGTTCGATGAAGTCCGGTTTTCTGGCCTCGGCCGGCGCTGGTGTGTTGATGGAACGGTAGTAGGCGGTCTCGTACTCGATAGGTGGGACGTCGCCGATGGCGGTGTGCAGCCGGCGGTGGTCGTACCAGCCAGGGGGGCTGCAACAGATCGAAGAAGGATCGCTTCCGAAGGCTTTCGCGGCGGTGCCACTGCATGCATCGGGCAGGAATTGCGCTGTCGGTCGACCCGGCAGGTGTTTACGCGCTTGCCGGCGGGCGTTGTGTGGTGCTGGTCCTCCAGATTCCGTAGGACATGACGATCGCTCCGCCAAAAATGACGGCAAGGCGGGGCGGGGAGGTCCTGATCAGTTCGTGGAAGGCGCTGAGGCCGATGATGACCGAGACCAGCGGCTCGCCGAGTGTCATGGCCGTGAGCGGTGAGGCCAGGGAACTGTGCTGGAACGCGCTCTGGTTGAGTTGCATCCCGATGGCGCTGGTGCCGAGCAGCGCGTACATCTGCCAATGCAGCGGAAGACTGAGGGGGTCGGTGGTCAACAGGTCCGCACAGGTCTTGAGCAGTGCCGCACTGAAGCCGTAAAGGGCCCCGGTGGCCAGCCCCACGCAGGCCCCTGAGAGTGGTCCCCTTCGTGTGCGGTGAGACAGGACGAGCAAGCCTGCCACGGCCAGCCCGACCACGCCGCCGCTGACGAACCATGCGGTGCCGGTCGGGCGGCTGGTGCCGGCGCTCGGGTCGGCGGCTACGAGGAAGGCGGCCAGCCCCGCGGTCGCGAGCGCGACGCCGGTCAGGTCGCGCCTGCGGGGACGTCGGCGGTCGAGCGCCGCCTCCATCGGCACTGACAGCAGGAGCCCGCTGATCATGACGGGCTGGACCAGGACAAGGGTGCCGATGTGCAGGGCCGTGATGTGCAGGCCCAGCCCGATCAAGTCGATGAACTGGCCGCCGACCCAGAGCCGGTGATGCAGCAGCCGCCACAGCAACCGCACGTCCAGCAACCGGTGGACGACCTCGTGATACGCGGCGTGATGCTGGAGCGTCGCTGCGAGCGCGAAGAAGACCGCTGCGGCCAGGGCGGCCGCGATCGCCGGCAGATTCATCGAGAACCGCTGCGATCGATGCCACGAGGGCCGCACGGTATTCGAGCCGGGCGGTGCCGCACCGGCACGGCTCCGCGGCCGCGATGGTCATCCGGGCGAAACAGCCCACACCCCGCTCGCCGCGTCCCACCTCGGGCGTGCTGCGTCGTGGCTGTGATCTTCCACGATGTCGCTCGGACTCCGCAGAGCGGCCTTTAGGCTCCCACCCTGCCTGCCGACCCGGATGCGCTGCGCCGGCCGCACGCGCTGATCGCCCGGAACGGAGTCCGTTGTGAACATCGGAGAACTCACGGAAGCTACCTCCCCCAACGCCCTCCAGTGCTCCCTCAACGGTCAGTCAGATGTTGGGAAACCGGACCTGGCACCCGCCTAGCCGCGTCGGCTCTGGACGAGGTCCAGTGCCATTTCGGCCATCAGGTCGGCCAGTTCGTCCAGCGACAACCGGCCGGCGGGCTGGTACCAGTCGCTGATGCCGTTGCACATTGCGAGGAGCGAGAGGCGGGTGACCGAGAGGTCGCGCAGCTCGAACTGGCCTGCCTCCACGCCGGCCTGCAGCACCTCGTTCCAGATGCGCTCGAACGCGGCGCGCAGCTCGCGGACGGGGGTCCAGCTTCCGTTGGCGTCCGTTCTCGGCATCTCGCGGGCGCTGGTGTTCCACAGTTCGGCGTCCGCCCCCTGCTCGCGGACGTGCGCCCGGACGAGGTTGGCCAGCCTGGCGGCCGGGTCGGCGTCGAGGTCCGCGGCCTCCTTGGCGACCGCCACCGCGCGCTGGAGCGCGGCCTCGGTGACCGCGATGAGCAGCGCCTCCTTGTTGGAGTAGTAGTGGTACAGCGCGCCGATCGTCATGTCGGCCCCGGTCGCGATCTCGCGGATGCCGACCGCGGCGTAGCCCTTCTCGGTGAACAGCGCGCCCGCCGACCGCAGGATGCGTTCTCGGGTGCCGGGCTCGGAGTCCCTGCGCTGGTTTCGGGGCACTAGCGGGTGTCCTTCCTGATGCGTGCGTCGCCGGGACGGAGATCGGTGGTCTCCAGGTCGTCGCGGTCGCGGAGGAGGCGCTTGGCGACGCGCTCCGACGGGGTGCGGGGCAGTGCGTCGATGAGGCTGACGAAACGCGGCACCTTGTGCCGGGCGAGATGGCGGCCCGCGTGTTCGGCGAGCGCGCCCGCCTCCGGGCGCGCGCCGGGGACGGGCTCGACCACGGCCCAGACCTCTTCGCCCCGGACCGGATCGGGGTACGGCAGGACCGCCGCGTCCTGGACGAGCGGATGCGTGCGCAGCGCCCGCTCCACCTCCTCGGTCGAGATGTTCTCGCCCGCCCTCCGGACGATCTCCTTCTCGCGGCGGACGAAGCGGAGCCGTCCGCCGCGCCGTTCCATGATGTCGCCGGACCGGTACCATCCGTCGCCGGTGAAGGCGGCGGCGGTGGCCTCGGGGTTGCGCAGGTATCCGTCGACGACCAGGCGACCGCGGACGAGGAGCTGGCCGGTGCCGTCGCCGTGTAGTTCCGCACCGTGCTCGTCCACCATCCGGATCTCCTGGCCGGGAACGATACCGCCGAGCCACCCCTCGCCCGGGGTGGACGGGGAATCCAGCGTCTGTGCGAGGACGGCGTTCGCCTCCGCCGACCCGTACACCTCCAGCCAGCGCAGCCCGAACCGCTCCTCCAGCGGGCGGTGCAGGGCGCGCGGTATCCCGATGCTCCATGCGGCGACCGCGCGGTGGTCACGGTCGAACGGCCCGGGCGGGGCGTTGAGGAGCATCGCCGGCATCGAGCCGATCGTCCAGAACTTGGTGACCGCGCGGTCCGCGACATTGCGCATGAACGTCTGCGACCGGAACCTGGACAGCAGGACGAAGCAGGCACCGCTCTGCAGGCAGGCCAAGAACAGCATCAGCGGGTCGCCGTAGTAGCAGGGCTGCGCGCTGAGCAGCCGGTCGTGGGGGTCGAGCGCCAGGACCGAGCGCAGTACCGACGCGGCGTCCAGCCACTTGCCCTGCGTCTTGCTGATGATCTTCGGTAGGCCCGTCGATCCCGACGTCAGCCCGTACCAGACGGGGTGCTCGCGCATCGGTGCGCTCTCGGCCGCCGGCAGCGTGCCGGCCGGGGCCGCCGCGGTGCCCTCGATGTCGACGACCCGGACGCCGCGTTCGGCCAGCAGCGCCGCGTGGGCGTCGGCGAAACGGGGGAGCGCGACGAGGTGGGTCGGGCGGGCGAGCTCCGCGAGCGCCTCGAACTCGGCGGGCTGGAACCCGGGGTTCAGGGGCAGGATGGTCGCTCCCAGTGCCGCCGCCGCGAGGATGAGGACGTAGGACCGGGCGCGGTTGTCCAGCGCCATGCCGACGACCGCGCCCTCCGTGACGCCGGCGTCCGCGAGCGCGCCCGCCAGGGCGCCGACCCGGGCCGCGAGCTCGGCACGGGTCAGCGTCTCGTCGCCCTCGACCTCCAGGGCGGGGGCGTCGGGACGGGTCCGCGCGGCCCAGGCGAGCAGGGCCGCGAACCCGGACTCCGCGGCCGGGGGCAGCTCCGGCGCGGCCGGGACGCGCCCGGGGAGGGTTTCCTCTGCGGTCATCGGGACAGCACCACCCAATCGATCTCGGTGAGGGCCCGGCCGTCGTCGGCCGAGCGGGTGTCCAGGACGATGCGGGAGACCAGGTCGCCCGGTCTCGTCTTGCTCCTGCGGGACGTGCGCGAGCGCAGCACGCAGTGGACGGTCTCGCCGGTCACCGGCATGCTCGCGAACCGCCAGCGCATCCAGCGGTTGAGCACCTGGCCGGAGGGGGCGTCGCCGAACAGCCGGTCGCGCCCCATCAGTCCGGAAGCCACGAGGATCAGCAGCGGCCACGGCACTGGACCGCTCCCGCCGTCCCTCCCGTCCTCTCCTCCGGCGCCGATCCAGTCGGCGAAGAGTTCGAGGTCGGCCGCCGTGATCGTCCAGCCACGGCTCCGGGCGCCGTCCGGCCCGCCGGCGGGCGCCGGAGCCTCCGCGGGAGCGGCGCGCAGGACGCCGGTGCCGGTGGTCGCACCGTCGACGGACGTCGCGACGGTCAGGTCGCCGCCCTCGCGGGAGGCGTCCACCCGGACCTTCTCGCCCTCCCTGACCGGTCCCGCGAAGTCCCACTCGAGGCAGGCCGGCGGCGCGCCGAGGCGGGCTCCGTCGAGCCGGGCGACGGCGAGGGTCATCGTCGCGATCCCGGACATGATGCGCCCGCCGAAGTCGGAGGCCGCCGCGACGAGGCGGTTCGTGTGCAGTTCGTCGCCGGTGCCCTCCCAGACCGCGGGGATCAGGAAGTCCCGTTCACCGGTGGTGAAGTACACGGGATCCAGCTCCTCGGTCAACGCGTCACCGCCGAGCACGCGCCGAGCGCGATGCGCACGGTGACCCGCTCGCCCGTCGGCGACCCCGATCCGGCCGCCTCCGGCAGGTGCGCGGTGATCGTCGTCGTGTCGTCCAGGCCCAGGAGGAGCCGGACGGTGTCGCCGAGGTACACCTTGTCCTCGATTCGCGCGGGCAGTTCGACCGCGTCGCCTCCGCCCGGACCGCCGCCGGAGGACGGCGTCAGACTGATCGCCGTGCGGGGCACGGCCACGGCGAGATCCGCGTCCGCGGGCGGCTCACCCCCGGTGGAGACCTCGGCGACCCGGTCCCACAGCCGAACCCGGATCCGCCCGCTCGAGGACGCCGCGCCGGGTTCCCGCTCGCACGGCAGGATGTTGGCGTCGGAGATCAGCCTGGCGACGTATGCGGTACGGGGCCGCCGGAAGAGCGAGGCCGGGGCGCCCATCGCGTCGATGCGGCCGTGCCGCAGCACCACGATGCGGTCGGACAGCGACAGCGCCTCGTCCCGGTCGTGGGTCACGTACACCATGCCGGCGCCCGTTGAGCGGTGCACGGCCCGGATCTCGTCCTGCAGGTCGAGGCGCAGCGCCCGGTCGAGCGCGGACAGCGGCTCGTCCATCAGCAGCAGCCCCGGTTCGGCGGCGAGCGCGCGGGCGAGTGCGACGCGTTGCTGCTGCCCGCCGGACAACTGGGCCGGGTAGCGCCGCGCGTAAGGGCTCATCCGGACCAGGTCGAGCAGCTCGGCGACCCGCCGCCGCCGGTCGTCGCGGCCCCACTTGCGGCGCCGCAGGCCGTACTCGACGTTGCGGGCGACGGTCTGGTACGGGAACAGCGCGTACTGCTGGAACACCATGCCGAGGTCGCGGCGCGCGGGCGGCAGCCCGGTGACGTCGCGGTCCCCGATGTGGACGGTGCCCTCGTCCGGCGTCTCGAACCCGGCGACCAGCCTGAGCACGGTGCTCTTGCCCGAGCCGCTCTCCCCGAGCAGGGAGAGGAACTCGCCGGGCGCGAGCTCCAGCGTCAGGCCGTCGGCGGCGACGACGGCCCCGTACCGCTTGGTGACGCCGGCGAGCCGCAGCCGCGGCGGCTCGTCCGCCGCCGTCCCGGCCCGCCTGCCGGTGATGACGTCAGGACTGGTCATCGGTCTTCGCCCTTCTCTCATTCCGGTTCCGGAGCGCCTGCCGGAGCCGGCCGACCGTCCCCGCGAACGACATCAGCAGCCCGGTCGCGGCGATGAGCAGCGCCGACACCGCGGTGATCGCGGGATCGACACCGGTGCTGACCGAGTCGAGGATGACCTTGGGCAGCGTCGCGGTCCGAGGTCCGGTCAGGAAGCTCGCCAAGGTCGCCTCGTCGAAGCTGGTGACGAAGGCCAGCACCCCGGCGGCCACCAGCCCCGGCGCGATCAGCCGCAGCGTCACCCCGGCCCAGGCTCGGGCGCGGGACGCACCCAGCGACATCGCGGCCAGCTCGTACTCGCGAGGCACCGCGTCCATCGCGGGTTCGAGCGCGAGCAGCACCACCGGCAGGCTGACCGCGACATGGGCCAGCAGCACCGCCGGGACGGTGTCGACGAGCGCGAAGCCTGCGAACATCCCGTACAGCGCCACGGCGTAGGCGACGCCGGGCGTCACCATCGGCAGGACGACGGCGACGCGCAGCCCCTTCCCGCCCGGCACCCGCGCCCGGCTCAGGCCGAGGACCAGCGGGGCCGCCACGAGCAGCGTGACGACCGCCGTCCCCGCGGCGACGAGCAGCGAACGCCAGGTCGCGGCGGCCAGATCGGCCGAGTGCAGCAGCGTGTCGTACTGCCGCAGCCCGAAGGACGACGGCGGCCATTCGATGTACGAGGACGCGGAGAACGAGGTGCCGACCACGACCAGCGTGGGCAGCAGCATGAACGCCACGATGCCGAGGACCACCGCCCCGTACAGGGCGCGGCCCGTCCAGGAAGCGGCCCGGCGGCCGACTGCGGTGCTCATCGGCGGGCCTCCCCGCGCACCCGGCTCTGCGGCAGGAACCGGGCCGCGAACCTGCTGAGCCCGAACACCGCCAGGGCCGTCAGCATCAGCAGCAGCGCGTACGACTTGGCGCCGACGAGGTCGAAGTATTCGAAGATCTGCTCGTGGACCCGCGCCGCGACGAACGGCGACCCCACCCCGCCGAGCACGATGGGCGTCACGTAGAACCCGATCGAGATGACGAACACCAGCGTCCCCGCCGACAGGAGCGATGGCGCCGTCGCGGGCAGCATGACGTCGCGCAGGGCGCGCAACCGCCCCGCACCCAGCGTCTCCGCCGCCTGCAGTTGCTCGGCCCGCACGTTGCGGACGCTCGGGTAGAGCACGAGCACGGCGTAGGGAAGCATCGCGTACAGCATCCCGACCAGGACGGCGCCCTCGGTGTAGAGGAGGTCGCCGTGAGCGCTCAGCAGTCCCGCCGACCGCAGCGCCTTGGTGACCGGTCCCTGCTGTTGCAGCAACAGGACGAACGCATAGTTCTTGACCACGACGCTCATCCAGAACGGCGCGAGCACCGAAGCCCACAGCGAGACCCGCACCACGCGGCTGCGGGACCAGGCGAGGGCGTAGGCGACGAACAACCCGAGCGCGACGCTCGCCACCGCGACCAGGCCGCTGACCCGCAGCGTCCGCAGCAGCGCCGCGCGCTCAGCCGCGCTGCGCAGCGGATCGAGTATCCCGCCCGGTCCGGCGGTGCTCACGACATCCCAGGCCAGCCGGCCCATCGGGTAGGCGACGACCGCCAGCACGGTCAGGTAGGCCGGCAGCCCGAGGAGCAGTCCGGCGTTCCCATCGGAGGACCGGGCCTGCCGGAATGGGCGCGGCAGCGAGATCGAGGCCGTCATGTCACCTCCTTGTCAGCCTGCGATGAAGTCGCGCCAGCGAGGCGCGACCGTGCGCTGGTTGTCCGCCCACCAGGCGGAATCGATGCGCACCTGGTTCTTGGCATTGGCGGGATCGGACGGCATCCACGCGCGTATCCCCGGCTTCACCAGGGTTCCCACGGCGCGACTGGAGGTGCCGTAGCCGAGCGCGTTGACGAGGTTCGCCTGCGCGTCCGGGTGGGTCGCGTACCACTTCAGGTACTTCATCCCGCCGTCGGTGTTGGGCCCGTTCTTGACCACGACCGTGTAGGACGGATTCACGAGTGAGCCGTCCCAGCTCGTCTTCAGCTTGACGCCCTCGTCGGCCAGCGACTTGACCCGCCCGCTCCACATGAACGCGATGCCGACCTCGCCGCTGCGCATCAGCTGCATCTGCTGGTCGCCGCTCGTGGTCCAGACGTTGACCGCGGACTTGATCTGACCGAGCTTCCGGAGTGCCCGATCGACGTCGATGGGGAACACCTTGCCGGCCGGAACACCGTCGGCGATAAGGGCGGACGCCATGGACTCGTACGGGTTGTCGATCATCGCGCGGCGGCCTGGGAAATTCTTGACGTCCCAGAATTCAGCCGGATTGGCAGGGCATTTCTTGACGACTTTCATATTGCAGGTGATGACGACGCCGGTGTCGCCCATCGACACCCCGTAGGGCTGCACCGAGCCCGGCACGGAGACCTTCGTCAGCTGCGCGGTGAGGTCTGCGGGAAGCTTCTCCAGCAGACCCTTCCGGTACAGCAGCACCGCACTGGAACCTTCGAGCGCCTCGATGACGTCCCAGCTCATCCGGCCGCTCTGCGCCTGGGCCTGCAGTTTGGCGGCGAACCCGCCACCGGCCGGATCGGATCGCACGGCGAGGCCGCCGTCGGCCGTGAAGGGCTTCCAGAACGACGTCTCGGTGACTTTCTCGACCGCCCCGCCGAAGTTCGCGATCACGACCCGCTTCGAGTCGCCCGCCCCCGAGGACGCCCCGCCGGCGCACGCTGAAGCGGCCATGACGACAGCGGCGGCACAGAACACACGTACCATGTGACCCATGTCATCACCTCCAATGAGAGGTGAACATATCGATCGTTCGATTTCATGTCTAGGGCCCCTCTGGAATCAACTTCGCGAACACCCCGCAGTCAGCCGCCCGTCAGGCCGCGCAGCCCCGAGGAGCACGGAGGACCCGCCGCACCGGCCCGCCCGGGAACGATCACCCGGTCAGGACGACACCCGCGGCTGAGGTGAGCGATCGTCACGACGGGGCGTTGGGCGCTGCGCGACCACCCGAGCGTCGCGCGGGCCGGGTGACGCTGCACTTGCCGAGAACTAGTGCCGCATCAGGCGACGTTCGCCTGTTCCGAGCCTGAGTTTGTTGCCTACGGCACATGTGTGCGCTACGAGATCGACGCCTGATCGGGTGAAAACTTGACGTTGACGCTGCCCTCATTAATGAGCTGACCGTGGACGCGACCGGGGCTCCTGGGTCGCTCCGGCGTCGTCCGCGCCGCTAGGGAGGCCTTGTCCGGGTTGATGGCCTTGCGCCGGAACCGGCTCGGCGGTGGGGGCCGTGTCCGGCTCCGGCTGCGACCGCGGTGCGGCGACTGAGCAGTGGCCGCGGCCCTGCGGCTTGACCGGCGCCGGACAGGGCCCCAGGTCAGGAGGGTGTGAGGAACTCTTCGAGGGCGTCGTCGGCGGTCGCCGGGGCCGGGGCGGCGGGGGAGACCGTGTCGTGGACGAACCGGACTGCGGCGTCCGTGATGCCGCAGTAGTTCGAGATGCCGACCGTTAGCTGGTGGGCGAGGGCGTCGCCGAGGCCGTGGCCGGCGTACTCCTCGCGGGACTGCCCGGCCAGTGCCAGCCACAGCATGCGCTTCCCGCCGAGGCGCGCGGTGGGCCGGCCGTAGGCGAAGCCGTAGTTCCACACCCGGTCGATCCAGCCCTTGAGGACGGCCGGGAGCCCGTACCACCAGACGGGGAAGACCACGACGATGAGGTCCGCCGCGTCGATCCGCCGCATGTGGGCGCGGACCTCCGCGGAGTAGGTCTTGTCGCGGTCGCCCCAGTCCGGTTCGTCCGCGACGGTCATGCGCGGGTCGAAGCCCTCGGCGTGCAGGTCGAGAACGTCGACGGTGCGCCCGTCCTTCTCCAGCCGGACGCGCGCCCGGTCGGCGATGTGGGCGGTGAGGGAGTCGGCGCGGTGGTGGGCGACGACGAGCAGTGCGGTGGCCATGGGACTGTCCTTCCGGGGATCAGAGGCGGACGAGCGTCTTGCCGGTGTTGGCGCCGCGCAGGTTGCCGAGGAGCGCGGCCGGGGCCCGGTCGAGGCCGTCGAAGACGGTCTCCTCGGTGCGCAGGGTGCCGTCGGCGAGCCAGCCCGCGGCCTTGGCGATGTACTCGGGGAACAGGTGCAGGTACGCGCCGACCTGCATGCCGCGCAAGGTGAGCTGCTTGTAGACGATCTGCGCGAGGTTGGCCGGGCCGGGGACGGGCGCGGTGGCGTTGTAGCCGCTGATGGCGCCCACCAGCGCGGCGCGGCCGCCGACGTTCAGGGCGCCGATCGCGGCTTCGAGGTGGTCGCCGCCGACGGCGTCGAGGTAGACGTCGATGCCGCCGGGGGCGGCGTCCGCGAGCTGGGCGGCGATGGGGCCGGCGCGGTGGTCGAGGGCGGCGTCGAAACCGAAGTCGCCGAGCAGCCTCGTGGTCTTGTCCGGGCCGCCCGCCGAGCCGATCACCTTCGCGGCGCCCAGGGTGCGGGCGAGCTGCCCGGCGACGCTGCCGACCGCGCCCGCCGCGGCCGAGACGAAGACGACGTCGCCCTCGCGGACGGGCGCCACGTCGGTGAGCGCGGCGTACGCGGTCAGGCCGGTCGTGCCGAGCGGGCCCAGGTACGCCTGGACGGGCGCGAGCCCGGTGTCGACGACGGTCGCGGCGGCCGCGTCCAGCACCGCGTACTCCCGCCATCCGAGGAAGTGCGAGACGGTCGCGCCGACCGGGACGTCCGCCGACCGGGAGGCGATCACCTCGCCTACCGCCGCGCCCTCCAGCGGGGCGCCGAGCTCGAACGGCGGGAGGACGGGGGAGGGCACGTCGTCCATCCGCCCCCGCATGTACGGGTCCACCGACATCCATGTGTTGCGGACGAGGATCTGCCCGTCGCCCGGCTCCGGAACGGCGGCCTCGGCGAGCGCGAAGTCGGTCGGGGCCGGCTCGCCGACCGGGCGGGCGGCGAGGCGGATCTCACGGCCGGTGAGGGTGCTGTGCGAAGTCATCGGAACTCCCGTCGGGGGTGTGTCGGTCGATGGCCCCACTCTCCTGAACGGCGCTTTGGATCTTCTGCGGGTCGGCTGTCGGTAGCCTTCGGGTCATGCGTTTCGGGATGCTCGGTCCACTCGCCGTGTGGACGGACGAGGGGGCGGCGGTGCGCGTCCCGGAGCTGAAGACCCGGGCGCTGCTGGCGGATCTGCTGGTCCATCGGGGCCGCCCCGTCTCCGTCGATCAGCTGGTCGACGACCTGTGGGGCGGCGGGACGGCCCGGCTGCCGCGCAACCCCGTGGGCACCCTCCAGACGCGCGTGTCGCAGCTGCGCCGCGCGCTGGACGCCGCGGAGCCGGGCGGGCGCGGGCTGCTGGTGTCGCAGGCGCCCGGCTACCTGCTGCGCGCCGCGCCGGAGGCGGTGGACGGCGACCGGTTCCGCGCGCTCGCCGGACGGGCCCGCGCCACCGAAGACCCGCGCGCCCGCGCCGCCTCGCTGGCCGACGCGCTGGCGCTGTGGAGGGGACCGGCGTACGCCGACTTCGCCGACGAGGAGTTCGCCCGTCCGGACGCCGCGCGCCTGGAGGACGAACGGCTCGCCGTCCAGGAGGAGTACGCGGAGGTGCGGCTGGAGCTGGGCGAGCACGCCGCGCTGGCGGGCGAGCTGGCCGAGGCGGTGGAGCGGCATCCGCTGCGCGAGCGGCTGCGGGCCGCGCACCTGCGCGCCCTCTACCGGGCGGGGCGGCAGAGCGAGGCGCTGGCCGGGTTCGAGGATCTGCGGCACCGGCTGGCGGAGGAGCTCGGCGTCGACCCGAGCCCCGAACTGGCCGCGCTGCACCAGGCGATCCTCACGCAGGACCCGATTCTGGACGCGCCGCGAACGGCCGTGCGCGCCGCCGCGGCGCCCCCGCGGGAGATCCCCACCAACCTCCCCGCGCCGCTGAGCGACCTCGTCGGACGCGACGCCGCGGTGGCGGAGGTCCGCGCGCTCCTGGACGGATCGCGCCTCGTCACCCTGACCGGCCCGGGCGGCGTCGGCAAGACGCGCCTCGCCCTGGCGACCGCGCGGACCCTGACCGGCGCGAACGCGGACGGGCGGTTCCCGGACGGCGTGTGGCTGGTGGAGCTGTCCGGGCTCGACCGGGCCTCCGGCGCGACCCCGGCCGACGCGATCGCGATGGTGCTCGGCGTCCGGGACGACGACGCCCCCGCCGCCGCGACCGCCCGCCGGACGCCCGTGGAGCTGCTCGCGGGCGCGCTCGCCGCGCGGCGGCTCCTGCTCGTCCTCGACAACTGCGAGCACGTGGTCGACCAGGTGGCCGTGCAGGTCGCGGCCCTGCTGCGGGCCGCGCCCGGGGTGTGCGTGCTCGCCACGAGCCGGGAGTCGCTGGCGCTGTCGGGCGAGCGGCTGTGGCCGGTGCCGCCGCTCGGCGAGGCCGACGCCGTCCGGCTGTTCACCGCGCGGGCGGCCGCCGCCGTGCCCGGGTTCGCGCCGGGGCCGGGCGACACGGCGACGATCGCCGCCGTCTGCCGCCGGCTCGACGGGATCCCGCTCGCCGTGGAGCTGGCCGCCACCCGCGTCCGGGCGCTCGGCGTGGCCGGGCTCGCGGACCGGCTCGACGACCGGTTCCGCCTGCTGACCTCGGGGAACCGGGACGCCCCCGCCCGCCAGCGGACGCTCCGCGCGATGATCGACTGGTCGTGGGAGCCGCTGGCCGGGGACGAGCGGGCCGTCCTGCGGCGGCTCGCGGTGCACGCGGACGGCTGCACGCTGGGGGCCGCCGAGGAGGTGTGCGCCGAGGACGGGCTCGACGTCCTCGGCGTCCTGGCGCGGCTCGTCGACCGGTCGCTCGTCGTGCGGGCGGACGGGCCCGGCGGCGGCCCCCGCTACCGGCTGCTGGAGTCGGTCAAGGCGTACTGCGCGGAGCGGCTGGACGAGGCGGGCGAGTCCGCGGAGATCCGTGCCCGGTTCGTCCGGCACCACGTCGCGCTCGCCGCGCGCGCCGAGCCGCACCTCTACGGGCACGACCAGCGGAGGTGGCTGGAGATCCTGGACGCCGAGGCGGCCAACCAGCGCGCCGCCCTGGAGGACGCCGTGCGCCTCGGTCTCGCGGCGGACGCGCTGCGCCTGGTCGACGCGCTGGCCTGGCACTGGTACCTGCGCGGACGGCTGACCGAGGCGCTGCGGTCGCTCGATCTGGCGCTGGGCACCGAGGGCGGGCCGCCGGAGGCGCGCGCGAAGGCGGCGGTCTGGCGGGCCGGTTTCGTGCTGCTCACCGACACCGGGGCGGCCGCCGAGGCGCCGGCGTCGCACGAGGGAATCGCCGATCCGGGCGCGCGGGCCTGGGCGCGCTGGTTCCTCGCCTTCGCCCACCGCGGCTTCGGCGACCTCGAAGTGACCGGTGACCTGGTCCACCGGGCGCTGGCGGAGTTCCGCGAGCTCGGCGAGCCCTGGGGGACGGCCGCGGCGCTGAGCGTCCGGGCGACCGTGCACCGGGCGCGCGCCCGGCTCGACGCGGCGAGGCGCGACGCCGAGGAGAGCGAGGCGATCTTCCGCGGCCTCGGGGACCGCTGGGGGCGGCTGAAGGCGACCAACACGCTCGCGGAGCTGGCCGAGATCGCCGGAGACTACGACCGGGCCGCCGGGCTGCACGAGGAGGGCCTGCGGATGGCCGAGGAGCTCGGCCTCTGGGCGGAGGCGTCGTTCCGGCTGTCCGGCCTCGGCCGGATCTCCCTCCTCACCGGCGACCACGCCGCGGCCGACGACCGGCACCACCGCGCGCTGAAGCTGGCCGCCGACCAGTCGAACAAGGTCGCCGAGCACTTCGCGGCGGTGGGCCTCGCCCTGTCCGCCCGGCGGCGCGGCGACCTCGACGCGGCCGAGGCGCGGCTGCTGCCGTGGCTCGACTGGATCCGGACGGTCGACGGGGAGCCGGGGCTCGCGCTCGTCCTCGCCGAACTCGGCTTCGCCGCCGAGCAGCGCGGGGACGCGGACGAGGCGCTCGCCCGGCACCGCGACGGGCTCGCCGCCGCCCGCCGGATCGCCGACCCGCGCGCCGTCGCGCTCGCCCTCGAAGGACTCGCCGGGGCCCGGCCGACTAGTTCCTGCCGCGAGGAGACTGACTGCAGCGCATCGAAACTGGCTGCAG
>NZ_JBFARO010000155.1:0-18260 GCF_040677125.1 Actinomadura sp. NPDC049382 | reverse complement strand
GCGAGCACCGGTACCGGGCGGAGGCCGAGCGGCGGCGCGCGGAGGCGGAGCACCGGCGGGCGGAGGCGGAGCGGCAGCGCGCCGAGCAGGTGGCGCGGCTGGCCGAGCTGGACCGGCGCGCCGCGGTGAACGCCGAGCGGGCCCGGATGGCCCGCGAGCTGCACGACGTGATCGCCAACCATCTGAGCGCGGTGGCGCTGCACTCCTCGGCGGTGCTGCGGGTGCGGGACCTGGACCGGTCCGAGATCGAGCGGTCCATGGAGGTCATCCGGGAGAACAGCGTGCGCGGCCTCGCCGAGATGCGGCGGATGATCGGGCTGCTGCGCGACGGCGGCGAGGACCCGGCCGCCCGGCCGCGGCTCGCCGAGCTGGACCGGCTCGTCCGGCACACCGGCCGGGCGGACCTGGCGGCGTCGCTGGAGGTCGCGGGGGAGCCGGCGGAGCTGCCCGCGGCGGTGGAGCTGGCCGCCTACCGGATCGTCCAGGAGTCGCTGACCAACGCGCTCAAGCACGGCGGGCCGGGCCGCGCCGAGGTCCGGGTGCGGTACGGCCGGCGGCTGGTGATCGACGTGCTCAGCCCGCTCGGCCGGGACGGATCCCGGCTGCCGGGCAGCGGCAGCGGGCTGGTCGGGATGCGCGAGCGCGCGGTGATGCTGGCCGGGGAGTTCGACGCGGGACCGGACGGCGGCCTGTGGCGGGTGCACGCCGAACTGCCGGTGGAACCGGAGAGGACGCCATGATCGAGGTGCTGGTCGCCGACGACCAGGCGGCGGTGCGGGCGGGCCTGGTGCTGATCCTGCGCGGCGCGCCGGACGTGCGGGTCGTCGGCGAGGCCGCGGACGGGGCGCGGGCGGTGGAGCTGGCCCGCGAGCTGCGCCCCGACGTGGTGCTGATGGACGTGCGCATGCCCGTCCTGGACGGCATCAGCGCCACCCGGGAGATCGCCGGGTTCACCGACGTGCTGGTGCTGACCACGTTCGACATGGACGAGTACGTGTTCGGGGCGCTGCGGGCGGGCGCCGCCGGGTTCCTGCTCAAGGACGTGGACGCCGACCGGCTGGTGGACGCCGTCCGGACGGTCGCGGCGGGCGACGGCGTCATCGCCCCGCGGGTCACCCGGCGGCTGATCGGCGCGTTCGCGGCCCGGCCGGCGGCCCCGGCGCGCGCGCCCGGCCTGGACGGGCTGACGCCCCGGGAGCGCGAGGTGTTCGCGTGCCTGGGGGAGGGCCTGTCGAACGGGCAGATCGCGGCCCGCCTCGACATGGCGGAGACGACCACCAAGACGCATGTGAGCCGCATCCTCGCCAAGCTCGGGCTGGCCAGCCGGGTGCAGGCGGCCATCCTCGCCCAGGAAACGGTCCTGGGTGGACTTTCCGGGCGTGATCCACTCGACGGGCCCCCGGGGACGCGCTGACCCTTCAGCGCGCCTCTCAGTGCGACATGGCGCGGATCAGGTCGGCGACGCGCACGATGCCGAGGCAGCGGCCCACCTCGTCCACCACGACCAGGTCGTCGTAGACGCGGTCGTCCTCCGCGCCCGCCGCGCGCAGCGCCGCGATCGCCGGGACGGTCCGCGGCACGGGCCGGGGCGGGTCGGCCAGCCGGGCGGCGGGCCGCCGCGCGTGCAGCGCGTGCCCGTAGGCGCCGGACAGCTGGAGCAGGAACCGCGTCCGGTCCACCGTGCACCGGGGCCGCTGCCGGTCGTCGACCAGGACGACGCTGGTGACGCCGGTCTCGGCGTTCAGCACGGTGAGCACCTCGTCGGCGGTGGCGGTGTCCGGCAGCGTGACCGCGGGGATCGTGAACTCCGACACCCGCGGCCCGAGCCCGGTCTCCGGCCGGGCCGGCTCCGGGGCCGCCGCCGCGACCGGGATGCTCACCGGCATGCCGGGGCGCCACTCCCGCGGCGCGAGCGCCGGCCCCTGGACGAGCCGCACCCCGGCCTCCCGCATGTGCAGCACCTGCTCGCGGCTCGCCATGCCGGGCGCCTGGACGTGCGTCTCCAGCCGGTGCGCCAGGTCCACCAGGCTCGCGACCAGCGCCGCCCGCCGCGGCTCGGTGAGCGACGCGCGCGCCAGCTCCGGGTCGAGCTTCAGCAGGTAGGGGGCGCCGTCCACCAGCAGGTCCAGCGGGGCGTGCGCGGAGCCGAGCCCGGCGAGGCCGACGAGGTAGCCGGCGTGCCGCAGCGCCGCCAGCGCCGCGGCGAGCGGCGGCCGCTGGGCGGGCGGGAACCCGCCGGTGACGCACAGGATGACCTCATGTGGCCGCCGGCCGGCGTCGCCGAGGCCGTGGTGGAGCTCGTGGAGCAGGTCGTCGCCGCCCGCCAGCGTCTCGGCGCGCAGGGAGATCTGCAGGGGCAGGCGCGTGCCGGCGGCGTGCGCCGCCCGGGCCGCCTCGACGGCGCGCCGCACGTCCTCGGCCGCCGGGTCGAACCGCGCCGGGGCTTCGGACGGCCCGGCGTGCGCCTCGACGGCGACGACGGCGCCCGTGCCGAGATCGGCCACGGGCTGGAACACCGCCCGGGCCGGGAGGAGGGCATCGAGTGCGTCGACGGGCACAGCCGCATCATGCCGCCCGCGACGCCCCGGAACCACCCGTGTCGGGAGAAGTTAACCCACAGTTCGCCCAGTTCAGAGGCTTCGGGTGCCCGCCAGGGCCGACAGCAGGTAGGTGACGCCGGCGACGGCCGACAGCCACGCGTAGGCCGTGATGTCGGAGCCGCGCAGCGCCTGGACGACGAGGCCGCCGACCACCGCGACGGTCAGCACGTCGCCGGTCATCGCGGCGGCGCGCAGGTGCGCGCGGGCCCGGGTGCCGGACCCGAACCCGTCGCTGACCGGCAGCGCCGGCTCGTTGCGCCGGTAGCCGAGGTAGCCGGCGTATCCCGCGAGCGCGGCCAGCGCGACGAGGGCCGTCCCGGACCGCCCGTCGGCGGCGAGCACGGCCCCGACCACCACGCCGGCGGCCAGGACGAGCCCTGGCACGGCCCACCGGCTGAGACTGCGGCGTTCGGGAGCGATCCACATGGTGCCCATCCTTCCCGATGCGCGCACGAGCGGGACCGGCAACGCGCCGGGCGGTATCTTCTCGCTTCGTGGCGCAATTTCGATTGAACGGCTCGAAGATGCTCGCCGTCGACCTCGCCGGCGAGACCATCAGGGCGCTGAACGGCTCCATGGTCGCCTACGAGGGCCAGATGGCGTTCAAGAGGCAGGGCATGACCGGCGGCGAGGGGCTCCGCGGCGCCCTCAAGCGGCGGATCGCCGGCGAGGGCATGACCCTCATGGAGATCAGCGGCCAGGGGACGGTCTACCTGGCCAGCGAGGCGACGGAGGTCACGCTCGTCCAGCTCACCGGCGACACCCTGTTCGTGGAGTCGGAGAGCCTGCTGGCGCTCGACGGCGCCCTGCAGACCGGCGTCCAGTTCGTGGGGCTGCGCGGCATGGGCACCGGCCAGGGCCTCGCCACCACCAAGGTGGACGGGCACGGCACGGTCGCGATCCTGTCCGAGGGGCCGGCGATCGCGCTGGAGGTCACGCCGCAGACACCGCTGTGCGTCGACCCGCACGCCTACGTGTGCCATCACGGGCAGCTCCAGCAGGACGTGGTCACCGACGTCAACTGGCGGACGGTGATCGGCCAGGGATCGGGGGAGAGCGTGCAGTTCCGGTACCAGGGGCACGGGCTGGTGTACGTCCAGCCGGCCGAGCGCGGCGGGATTCTGGAGATCTGATGCCCGGTTACCAGTCGATCAACTCCAAGATGCTCCAGGTGCCGATCGGGCCGGGGCAGGAGGTCTACAGCAAGCGCGGCGCCATGCTCGGCTACACCGGGCCCGTGTCGTTCGCGCCGTCCACCACGGCCGGGCAGGGCATCGGCGGCACCATCGGGCGCGCCGTCGCCGGCGAGCGCAGCGCGATGATGCACGTGACCGGGCAGGGCAGCGTCCTGTTCGGGCACGGCGGCCTGGAGGTCAGCGTCATCGACCTGAACGGCGCCGACACCCTGTACGCCGAGGCCGACCGCCTCCTCGTCCACGACACGACCCTCCAGGTCGGGACGATGTTCATGGGCGAGCAGGGCGGCGTGCGCGGCATCGTGCGCGGCGCCGTCACCGGGCAGGGCCTGTTCACCACCACGCTGACCGGGCACGGCTCGTGCGCGCTGCTGTCGCACGGCGGCGTGATGGAGCTGCCGATCACCCCGCAGCGGCCCGTCCACGTCGACCCGCAGGCGTACGTGGCGCACCGCGGCCAGGTGCAGAACAAGCTCACCACGGCGGTGGGGCTGCGCGACCTGATCGGGCGCGGCTCCGGCGAGGGCTTCCAGCTGGAGCTGAGCGGCTCCGGCGTCGTCTACGTCCAGGCCAGCGAGAGGAAGATCTGACCCGTGAGCACGTTCGGCACGCAGACCTGGAACCCGCACAGCCTCCCGTCCAACGACAACGTCAACCCGTACGCCTTCAGCGTGGACCTCAACGGGCAGTGGTTCGCGCAGAAGGGCAAGATGATCGCCTACTACGGGCAGGTCAAGTTCGAGGCGCTGTCGGCGGGGCCGCTGGACTCCCTCGTCGCGCACACCTTCAACTCCCCGCTGTACGCCCAGGACTGGATCGTCGCGCAGGGGCAGGGCAAGCTGCTGCTCGCCGACCGGGGCTTCGACGTCAACTCCTTCGACCTGGAGGAGGGCAACCTCACCGTCCGGGCCGGGAACCTGCTCGCGTTCGAGCCGGGCC
Source organism: Actinomadura sp. NPDC049382 (assembly GCF_040677125.1). Lineage (NCBI taxonomy): Bacteria > Bacillati > Actinomycetota > Actinomycetes > Streptosporangiales > Thermomonosporaceae > Actinomadura > Actinomadura sp. NPDC049382. The sequence goes on along the minus strand of NZ_JBFARO010000155.1, from coordinate 13,525 downwards.
TGGAGCTGAAGCAGTCGATCATCCCCGGGTTCCTGACGCTGATCGGCACGGGGCGGTTCGTGGCGGCCTCCAACGGGCCCGTCCACTTCGTCGAGCCGCCGATCCGCGTCGACCCGCAGGCGCTGCTCGGCTGGGCCGACTGCCCCTCGCCCTGCCACCATTACGACCACTCCTACATGCGCGGGGCGTTCGGCGCGGCCCGGATGGTGTTCGGCATCGGCGGCCAGTCCGGCGAGGAGCACCAGTTCGACTTCACCGGCCAGGGCACCGTGCTCATGCAGTCCTCGGAGGCCGTGATGAACGAGGACGTGCTGCTGCGCGACCTCGAAGGCCAGATCGGGCTGGTCGGCACGTCCGGGCTCCAGCGGCTGCACCAGACGATCGGGCAGCGGCTGGCCGCCGAGCGCCAGGGCTGACCCCGCCGGTCTCCGGGGGCCCGCGCGGCCGGGCCCCCGAAGAGCGGTCACGACGCGGGCTCGGGCGCCGGCTTCATCACGTGGAAGGGCACCCCGAACGGGTCGCGGACGGGCGCCGAGCGGCCGTACGGGCTGTCGGCCGGCTCGGCGTCGACCGTGCCGCCGCCCGCGCGGACCCGGCGGACCGCCTCGTCGGCGTCGCCGACCGCGAAGTAGGTCATCCAGGACGGGACCTCGCCGGAGCCGCCGCCGACCACGACGCCGGACCCGCCGGCGATGCCGCCGATGTAGCGGCCGTCCGGGCGCTTCAGGACGGTGTAGTCCATGTCGCCCGGCATCGGCTCCAGCTCGTAGCCGAAAAGCGTCCGGTAGAACGCGCAGGCGGCGCCGGAGTCGGGCGTGACCAGCTCGTTCCACACGAACGACCCCGGCTCGTTGACGATCGCGGAGCCGTGGTGGGCGCGGCCCTGCCACAGGCCGAACTGGGCGCCCTGCGGGTCCTTGAGGATGGCCATGCGGCCGAGGTCCATCACGTCCATGGCGGGGACGACGACCTCGCCGCCGGCGTCGGTGGCCCGCTTGACGAGGCCGTCGCAGTCGTCCGCGGCGAAGTAGACGCACCACCAGTACTCGTCGGGCTGGTCGTCGGGGTTGCGCATCATCCCGGCGACGGACTCCCCGCGCACCTGGCACAGGTTGTAGTGGCCCGCGTCGGGGCCCGCGTCCAGGAACTGCCAGCCGAAGAGCGTCCCGTAGAACGTCTTCGCGCGCTCGAGGTCGGGGATGCCGATGTCGAGCCAGTTCGGCGTCCCCACCGGCGCGTTTCCGGTGACCTGGGTCATCCGACTCACACTCCTTCGTGCCGGGACCGCCGGGCCCCGGTGCCGTTCCCGCCGCACGCCGCCACCCTCATCCTGGCCCCGCACGCGGCGTTCACACATGGCTTTCCCGACGGATGACCCGTGGCCGGGACCGGCCCCCGCCCGCCGGCCCCCGCACGCCGCCGATCGACGGACGAGCTCCGCTCGGCGGGTCCCGTACACTGGTGGGATGGTTCCGCTCCCGAACTGACAGTGCGCCCGGCGCGCCCACGGTCGATGGACCGCGCGGCGCGCCGTTTCGTGCGCCTGTCCACCGAGCCGTCCGTCAGGGGAGCCCTGTCACTGTGATCATCGCGAAAGACATCGAGCTGCGCGCCGGATCCCGGCTGCTGATCGAGGCCGCCTCGTTCCGGGTCAACCCCGGCGACCGGGTGGGCTTCGTCGGCCGCAACGGCGCCGGCAAGACCACCCTCACCAAGGTGCTGGCGGGGGAGGCGCTGCCCGCGCAGGGCGCCGTGACGTCCTCCGGCACGATCGGCTACCTGCCGCAGGACCCGCGCGGCGTCGACCTCGGCGAGCTGGCCCGCGACCGGATCCTGTCCGCCCGCGGGCTGGACGAGGTGATCCGCAAGCTGCGCGCCGCCGAGGACGCCATGGCGACCGCGACGGGCGCCGACCGGGACAAGGCCGTCCGCCGGTACGGGCGGCTGGAGGAGCGGCTGCACGTGCTCGGCGGCTACAGCGCGGAGGCGGAGGCGGCGTCGATCGCCTCCAGCCTCGGCCTGCCCGACCGGGTGCTGACCCAGCCGCTCGGGACGCTGTCGGGCGGGCAGCGGCGCCGCGTCGAGCTGGCCCGCATCCTGTTCTCCGGCGCCGACACCCTGCTGCTGGACGAGCCGACCAACCACCTGGACGCCGACTCCATCGTCTGGCTCCGCGACTTCCTCAAGGGCCACCAGGGCGGCCTGGTGGTGATCAGCCACGACGTGGAGCTGCTGGGCGCCGTGGTCAACCGGGTGTTCCACCTGGACGCCAACCGCAGCGTGATCGACATCTACAACGTCGGCTGGAAGAAGTACCTCGACCAGCGGGAGACCGACGAGCGGCGCCGCAAGCGCGAGTCGGCCAACGCGCACCGGCAGGCGTCGGCGCTGCTGTCGCAGGCCGACAAGATGCGCGCCAAGGCCACCAAGGCGAAGGCGGCCCAGCAGATGGACCGGCGCGCCCGGCAGCTGCTGGCGGGCGTGGAGGGCGAGCGGCAGGCCGACAAGGTCGCCAAGATCCGCTTCCCGGAGCCCGCGCCGTGCGGCAAGACCCCCCTCACCGCGGAGGGTTTGTCGAAATCGTACGGATCTTTGGAGATTTTCACCGACGTGGACCTGGCCGTCGACCGGGGCAGCCGCGTCGTCGTCCTCGGCCTGAACGGCGCCGGCAAGACCACGCTGCTGCGCCTGCTGGCGGGCGTGGACAAGCCCGACACCGGCTCGGTGGTGCCCGGCCACGGGCTGCGGATCGGCTACTACGCGCAGGAGCACGAGACCCTCGACGTCGAGCGGTCCGTCCTGGAGAACATGCAGTCGGCCGCACCCGGGATGGCGCCGGTGGAGGTCCGCAAGATCCTCGGCTCGTTCCTGTTCTCCGGCGACGACGTCGACAAGCCCGCGGGGGTGCTGTCCGGAGGCGAGAAGACCCGGCTGGCGCTGGCGATGCTGGTGGTGTCGAGCGCGAACGTGCTGCTGCTGGACGAGCCCACCAACAACCTCGACCCGGCGAGCCGCGAGGAGATCCTCGGCGCCCTGCGGACGTTCGCCGGGGCCATCGTCCTGGTGACCCACGACGAGGGCGCGGTCGACGCGCTCGCGCCGGAAAGAGTGATTTTGCTGCCGGATGGTGTGGAAGACATCTGGAGTGACGAGTTTGCCGATCTGGTGGCGCTCGCGTGACCTGCGCGGTGACTTCCGCAGATCTTTTCTGGCCGAGTGGGTAGCCGAACAGCCGGGAATGACTGATCATGGCGGGGGATAACGCAGCGGTCACCACATCACTACGGGAGGTACTCGTGGCCGAGACCCTTAAGAAGGGCACCCGCGTGACCGGTGCCGAGCGCGACAAGCTGGCGGCGGACCTGAAGAAGAGGTACGACTCCGGTGAGAGCATCCGCGCCCTGGCAGCCGCCACCGGCCGCTCCTACGGTTTCATCCACCGGATTCTGACCGAGTCCGGCGTCAACCTGCGCGGTCGCGGCGGCGCGACCCGGGGCAAGAAGTCCTGACCGGACACCGGCCCCCGGATGAGCGCACCGCCTGATCCGGCGCCGCGGCCGACCGAGTAGGGTTCGGTCGCGGCGGCGGAACGGGCGAGCGGGTCCCGCCCCGTGGACGGCGGGGCGGGCCCGCCATTGCCCCCGCCTGATCGGGCGGGGGCACGCTCATCGAAAGGAAGACCAGTGGGGGACGCGACAGCGGCCGGGCGGCCGGAAACGGCCACGGCGGTCCCGGCCGGGACCGACCTGGCCAAGGCGGGGCTCCGGTTCGAGGTGGACGGCGCCGTCGCGACCGTCACGCTGAACCGGCCCGAGCGGCGCAACGCCATGACGTTCGACACATGGCGGGGGCTCGCCGCGATCGGCCGCTCGCTGCCCGCGGACGTGCGCGTCGTCGTGCTGCGGGGCGAGGGCGCCTGCTTCTCCGCCGGGATCGACCTCGGCATGTTCTCCGGTGACGGCGAGGGCTTCAGCGACGGCTCGGACGCCGCGGCGACCGACCGCTTCATCGCCGAGCTGCAGGAGGGCTACACCTGGCTGCGGCGCCCGGAGATCGTCACGGTGGCGGCCGTGCACGGCCACGCCATCGGCGGCGGGTTCCAGCTCGCGCTGGCCTGCGACATCCGCGTCGCCGCCGACGACGCCAAGTTCTGCATGAAGGAGCCCGCGCTCGGGCTCGTCCCCGACCTGACCGGCACCAAGCCGCTGGTCGAGATCGTCGGCATCGGGCGGGCGCTGGAGCTGTGCCTGACGGCGCGGACCGTGCTCGCCGATGAGGCGGCCCGGCTCGGCCTCGCCGAGATCGTCGTCCCGCGCGACGGCCTGGACGGCGCCGTCCGCGACCTGACCGAGGCGCTGCTCGCGGTGAACCCCGGCGCGGCCGTGGCGACGAAGCGGCTGCTGTGGGAGGCCGCCGAGAACACGCTCGAGCAGCAGTGCGCCGCCGAGCGCCGCGAGCAGATCGGCCGGCTGCGGGAGATGTTCGGCAAGTGACCGCCGCGGGGCGGGCCGGGGACGCCCGGCCCGCCCCGGCGCGGCTACTTCAGCGCCTCGCGGCCGCCGCGCGCCAGCGGCAGCAGCACGCGGCTGACGCCGGGCCGCACGGAGACCTCGGTCCCGGCCGGGTGGCGCAGCGTGTAGTCGTAGTCGGTGGACAGCAGGATCACGCCGAGCCGGTGGCCGGCCTTCACGGTGTAGTCGGTGGGTTCGAGGTCCCACCGGAACGTGTAGGGCTTCCCGGCCTCGACGGGCTCGCTGCGGCTGAAACCGTGCCGGTTCCGGGCGTCCAGCCACCCCCGCGTGATGATCTTGTAAGGGGCGGTCTGGGTCGCCAGCTGCTGCCGGTAGGTGCAGCCGGGGTCGCCCGGCACGCTCTCACCGAAGCACACCTGCTCGGCGGTGGTGACGCGGGAGCCCGTCGGGCGGGTGTCGGTGCCGTAGTCGACAAGCAGCGCCGTCAGGTACGGCGACCGGCCGTCCAGGGAGGCCCGCAGCGACACCGAGGGGATGCCGTCGACCCGGACGGCGCTCGGCAGCGGCCCGGTGAGGTAGGCGAGCCGGTTCGGGTCGGCCAGGTCCTCATCGGCGAGGAGCTGCTCGGCGGTGCGGGTCCGGCCGGCGTCCGTGAACGACTGGGGCGTGCCGGGCCGGGGCCGCAGGCCGAGGGTGCCCGGCTGCCCGGACGGCCCGGCGTTCAGGCTGACCGGGACGGTGCGGGTGCCGGGGACGGGCCAGTCCTTGGCCGTCTCCCACGTACCGTCCGCCTGCTCGACGTCGACGCGCGGCTCGTTCTCGATCCCGTTGCGGATCCCGTACAGGTAGCGGTCGAACCAGTGGTGGGTCTGCCGCAGCCACTCCTCGACCCGCCAGCGGAACGGCGTCGAGTGGTTGCCCTGGTGCAGCCACAGCTTCCGCGGGACGCCCGCCTCCTTGAGCGCGTTCCACCACTGCACGGAGTTCTTGACCTTGACGTTCCAGTCGTTGAGCCCGTGCACGACCATGACGGCGGCGCGCACCTTCCGCGCCTGGCCCACGTAGTCGCGCGCCGCCCAGACCTTGGAGTAGTCGCCGGTCTCGCGGTCCTGCGTCGCCTCGATCTCCTCGATGACCTTCGCGCAGACCTCGGGGTTCTCGCGGGTCAGCACGGCCTCGGCCAGGACGTCGAGGTCCTCGCCCTGGTAGCCGCCGGGCGCGACGACGCCGCCGCCCGCGCGGTAGTAGTCGTACCAGCTGGAGATCCCGGCGATCGGGACGATGGCCTTCAGGCCCTCGACGCCGGTGGCGGCGGCCATGTTCGGCAGCGTCCCGTTGTAGGACTGGCCGATCATGCCGACGTTGCCGGTGGACCAGGTCGCCTTCACCGGGGTGCCGTCCGGGGCCCAGCCGCGGGCGCGGCCGTTCAGCCAGTCCACGGCGGCCTTGGCGCCCGCCTGCTCGCTGCGGTCGCCGGACGTCGGGCAGCCGGTCGAGCCGCCCGTCCCGATGCTGTCGAGGTTCGCGACGGCGTACCCGCGCGGCAGGAAGTAGTTGTCGTAGTAGCCGGGGAAGACGTCGGCGAGGTCGCGCTGGGTGGTCGTCAGCGAGCGGGCCCGCGCGTCGCCGATGTCGACCGGGTGGTTGGGGACGTTGTTGATCCCGGCCCAGTAGGGGCTGGCCTCCAGGATCGTCGGGACCTTCAGGCCGGCGGTGGCGGTCTCCTTCGGGCGCATGATCCGCATCTGCACCCGGTCGCGCACGCCGTCGCGGTCGCTGTCGGCCGTGGTCTCGATGGTGACGGTCTGGGTGACGGCGTCCGCGCGGGAGAACACCGGCTGCGTCTCGCCGCCCGCCACCGTCAGGCGCGGGGCGGCGCCGTCCCTCGCGGGGACGTCCGCCGCCGCCGGGAGGGCGGTCGCGGCGGCCAGCGCGGCGGCGAGGGTGAGCGCGCCGGCGCCGCCGTGGAGGCGTCGTTTCATCTGTGGGCTCCCGGGGGGTGTGAGCCTGGGGGTGATGATCACAGTTACACCGGCGGGACGCGTTGTCCAGAGCCGTTACGCCGTGAGCGGAGCCGGGAAGCGCGGCGGGCGGGGCGGCGTTGTCCCCGCCGGATACTGAGATGCTTACTTGATTACGTCGATGCCGCTGGCATCGATGGCACGGACGCGCCGGAGGCAGATGTGGGAATGCCGGGAATGCCGGGCAACGGCTGGCAGGTGATGGCCTCGTTCCGCAAGGACAGCTCCGTCACCCGGCAGAAGCTCAAGCCCGGCACCGTCGGGCGGATCGCGGGGTACGCCCGGCCCTATGTGCGCGAGCTGGTGATCTTCCTCGCGCTGAACTCGCTGGCCGCGGTGATCGTCGTCGCGAACCCGCTGCTGCTGAAGTCGATCATCGACAGCGGCATCGTGCCGGGCCGCCAGGACATCGTGGTGTGGCTCGCCGTCGCCGTCGCGGGCCTCGCGCTGGTGGAGGCGGTGCTCGGCCTCGCCCAGCGCTGGTACTCCGCGCGCATCGGCGAGGGGCTCATCTACGACCTGCGCAGCCAGGTGTTCGCGCACGTCCAGCGGCAGCCGGTCGCGTTCTTCATGCGCGCGCAGACGGGCTCGCTCGTCAGCCGCCTCAACAACGACGTGATCGGCGCGCAGCGCGCCCTCACCACCACGCTGTCGTCGGTGGTGTCCAACGTGATCAGCCTGATCCTGGTGCTGGCGACGATGCTGTTCCTGTCGTGGCAGGTCACGCTGATCGCGCTGCTGCTGCTCCCGATCTTCGTCCTGCCGGCCAAGTGGGTCGGCAAGCGGCTGCAGCGCGTCAGCCGCGAGCAGATGGTGCTGGACGCCGAGATGGGCTCGCTGATGACCGAGCGCTTCAACGTGGCCGGCGCCATGCTCGCCAAGCTGTACGGGCGGCCCGCCGAGGAGGAGGAGAACTTCTCCGGCCGCGCCGCCCGCGTCCGCGACATCGGCGTCGTCGCCGCCATGTACGGGCGGGTCTTCTTCACCGCGCTGACGCTCGTCGCGGCGCTCGCCACCGCCATGGTCTACGGCGTCGGCGGCTACCTCGTCGTGGGCGACACCCTCCAGCTCGGCACGCTCGTCGCGCTCGCGACGCTGCTGACCCGCATGTACGGGCCGCTGACCGCGCTGTCCAACGTCCACGTGGACGTCATGACCGCGCTCGTCAGCTTCGACCGGGTCTTCGAGGTCCTGGACCTCAAGCCGCTGATCCGCGACCGCGAGGACGCCCGCGCGCTCGCCGAGAGCCGCTCGCCCGCCGCGAGCCTCACCAAGGCGCCGTCGATCGAGTTCGACCACGTCCGGTTCGCCTACCCGGCGGCGGACGAGGTGTCGCTGGCGTCCCTGGAGTCGATCGCCCGCACCGACACCTCGCCCAGCCGCGAGGTGCTGCACGACGTCGACTTCCGGGCCGGGCCCGGGCAGCTCGTCGCGCTCGTCGGGCCGTCCGGCGCGGGCAAGTCGACGATCACCCACCTGGTGTCGCGGCTGTACGACGTGTCCGGCGGCGCGGTCCGGATCGGCGGCGCCGACGTCCGCGACGTGACCCTGGAGTCGCTGCGCGCCGAGATCGGCGTGGTCAGCCAGGACGCGCACCTGTTCCACGACACGATCCGGGAGAACATGCGCTACGCCCGCCCGGACGCGACCGACGAGGAGATCCTCGCCGCGCTGGAGGCCGCGCACGTCGGCGGCCTCGTCGCCGAGATGGCCGACGGCCTGGACACCGTCGTCGGCGACCGCGGCTACCGGCTGTCGGGCGGCGAGAAGCAGCGCCTCGCGATCGCCCGGCTGCTGCTCAAGGCGCCGTCGGTGGTGGTGCTGGACGAGGCGACCGCGCACCTGGACTCCGAGTCCGAGGCGGCCGTGCAGCGGGCGCTGCGCACCGCGCTCGCGGGCCGCACCTCGCTGGTGATCGCGCACCGGCTGTCCACGATCCGGGAGGCCGACCAGATCCTGGTGATCGACGGCGGCCGGGTCGCCGAGCGCGGCCGGCACGAGGAGCTGCTGCTGGAGGGCGGCCTGTACGCCGAGCTGTACCGCACGCAGTTCGCCCACCAGCGGGACGTGGAGCTGCAGACCGAGCCGCTGGGCGCCGACTAGCCGCGCGCGCAAGAGCGGCGGCGTGGTCAGCCCTGCGGCCCGGTGCGGTAGCCGAGCCTGCGCAGCTCGGTCCCCGCGACCTTCTCGACCTGGGCGGCCTGCCGGGGGGTGAGGCGGTCGCGCCACGACCCGACGCCGCCGTCGGCCGCCTCGCCCGCCCGCACCAGGCCCGACAGCGCGGACCTCGGGACGCGCGCGTCGAGGTACTCCGACAGGCCCGCGGCGATGGCGCGCGGCTTGGCCAGCAGGTCCTCGTAGCGGACGGTGAGCAGCTGCTCCTCGGGCACCTGCTGGCGGAGCCGCGCGCTGAGCCGCACCGAGCCGCGCCAGCGCAGCGCGCACTTGACCGCGGTGGCCGCGCGCGGCCACCGGTTGCGGTCGGTGTGGTCCTCGACGCCGAAGAACGGGTTGGGGAACACCGTGTCGAGGTTGGCCAGGCCCGGCTTGAACCAGGCGAGGCAGCGCTCGTCTTCGAGCATGTCGGCGACCGCGTCCCGGCCGTCCCGGATCACCTGGACGAGTTGGGCGTCGGGGAAGGCGTCCAGCAGCACGTCGGTGCTGTAGATCAGGTCGGGGGAGGCGTCGGCGAACCGCTCCAGGCCCTGCGCGTCCGCGCACGCCTCCGCGGGCGCCGGGGCCAGGGCGCCGGGCGGGGCCGGGGGCCGCGGCGGCAGCCCGGCCAGCTCGCGGCACTCGTCCGGGCACTGCGCGCAGGCCCGCGCCGAGACCAGCCACGCCTCGGCGTAGGCGTCCCGCAGCACCCGCGCGGCGCCCTTCTCCCGGTCGGAGGCGATCGAGGGCTGCCGTGCGAACGCGTAGGTGACGCGCAGCACGCCGGGCCGGCCGGTGGTCAGATGGAAGCCGGGGGTCCGCTTGACCGCGCGCGCCAGCAGCTCCGCACCCGAGTGCGGAGCCCCCAGGATGAACACCGGGCGGCGGACCTTGGTGCCGTTGACCACCAGGATGTGCGGCGTCGACCTCATACCAGGGCAAGTTTGTCACCTTTTGCGGACTGGCCGGTCCGTGACCCAGCGTAAGGGCCGGCCCGATACCCATCCGTTAACCGGAGCGGACCATGACCCCCGCGCGGGACCTACCATGTCGGGGTGGACGTTCCCCTGACGCTCGCCGAGCTTCTGCCCAACGTCGGCGCGATCACCGTGCTGACCGGCGCCGGGGTCTCCACCGACAGCGGCATCCCCGACTTCCGCGGCCCGCGCGGCGTCTGGACCCGGGATCCGGCGGCGGAGGCGATGTCCACGATCGGCTCCTACCTCGCCGACCCGGAGGTGCGGCGGCGCGCCTGGCGGTCCCGCCGCGACGACCCCGTCTGGACGGCCGAGCCGAACGCCGCGCACGCGGCCCTCGCCGAGCTGGAGCGGGCCGGGCGGCTGCGCGCCCTGATCACCCAGAACATCGACGGCCTGCACCAGCGGGCCGGGTCGTCCGCCGCCGCGGTCATCGAGATCCACGGGACGGTGCGCGAGGCGGTCTGCCTGTCGTGCGGGCTGCGCACCCCCATGCCCGAGGTCCTCGCCCGCGTCGACGCCGGCGAGGACGACCCGCCCTGCGCGGCGTGCGGCGGCCTGCAGAAGTCCGCGACGGTCTCCTTCGGCCAGTCCCTGGACCCGGACGTGCTGGACGCCGCGATCGCCGCCGCCCGCGACTGCGAGCTGTTCCTGGCCGCCGGCACCTCGCTGACCGTGCAGCCCGCCGCCGGGCTGTGCCTGGAGGCGGTCGACGCCGGCGCCCGCCTGGTGATCATCAATGCCGAGCCGACCCCGTACGATGGGCTGGCCGACGCGGTCCTGCGGCGGCCGATCGGCGAGACGCTGCCGCGCCTCGCCGGCCTCGCGCTCGGCACGGGGCGATGATCTGTTGGCGATGATCTGTTGGCGGGTCGTGACCGGGCGCCTCTTCCACTGGCGTCCGGATCCTGACAAGCTCTATCCGTCGCGGTGCGAGGAGGGATCGGGTTGAAGAGCGGGGGCGCCCGCGCGGAGACGGCAGACGGGCCGCCGGCCGCGCCGGGTGCCGGCATGCCCGGAGACCGCGGCCGGGCGCGACGGGCCCGCCGGTACGGGCGGTTGCGCCCCGGCGACCGGGTCGCGGTGATCGCGCCCAGCGGCCCCGCCGAGCCCGCCCGGCTGGAGGCCGGCTGCGCGCTGCTGCGCGACCTCGGCCTTGACGCCGTGGTCGGCAAGCACGCCCTCGACCGTGTCAACCTCGGCGCCCCCGGCCCGGTCCGCGAGGGCTGGCACCGGCTCGCCGGCGGCGACGCCGACCGGGCCGCCGACCTGCAGTCCGCCTGGTGCGACCCGCGCGTCCGCGCGGTGGTCTGCGCCCGCGGCGGCTACGGCGCCACCCGCGTCCTCGACCACCTCGACTGGGACGCCCTGGCCGCCGCCACGGCCGCGTCCGGCGCGCCCAAGATCCTGCACGGCTCCAGCGACATCACCGCACTGCACGCGGCCTTTGGAACGCGCCTAGGGGTCACGACGTCCTTCGGCCCCATGCCCGCCGGCCTCCTCGCCGACGACGAACCCGACACCGACACCCTCGACGCCCTCCGCGCCGCCCTGTTCGGCGGCCCGGTCACGCTGCCGGGCACGCACGCCCTCAGCCCGGGGCGCGCCGAGGGCCCGCTCACCGGCGGCACCCTGTCGCTCCTGGCCGCCCTCTCCGGCACCCCGTACGCCCCGCCGCCCGCGGCGGGCCGCATCGTCTTCCTGGAGGACGTCACCGAGGCGCCCTACCGGATCGACCGGATGCTCGTGCAGCTCCTGCAGTCCGGCTGGTTCGACGGCGCGGCCGGGGTGGCGCTCGGCACCTGGCGCGACTGCGGCGACCCCGCCGAGCTCGACGCGGTGTTCGCCGCCCGGCTCGGCCCGCTCGGCGTCCCGGTGCTGGCTGGGCTGCCCGCCGGGCACGGCCCGCGCCAGCTGACCCTCGAACTCGGCGCCCCCGCCGTCCTCACGGCCTCCCCGCCGCCCCCGCAGTCCCCGCAAGATCCGCACCCCGCCGTGCCGGAACCCGGCGCGCTCACCCTCGAAGCGCCCTCGGGAGGTGCGCGATGAGCGGCCGCCATGCCCGTCCCGAACCCTGGGACGACGGGACCCTCGACTCGCTGCTGGTACTGGTCGCCGAGAGCCTCGGCTACCGCTGCACCCCCGCGCCCGGCGAGGTGATGCTGCTGGAGGGCGCGAACCGGCTGCACGTCAGCCTGCGCGACCTGCGGCAGCTCGCCCGCCTCGTGCCGCGCGACGACTGGCCGGCGCTGGTGTCCGACCACGTCACCACGATCGTCACCGCGATCGAGGAGCCGCTGGACCTCAGCGACTTCGACCTCGCCCAGCACCTGCTGCGCACCCGCATCTACCCGGCGGAGGCCGACAACGGCGTCCTCGCCGCCCGGCCGTTCGCGCCCGGCCTGATCGAGGCCGTCGTCGTCGACACGCCCACCACGGTCCGCACCGTCACCACCGACGAGATGGACGGCTGGCCCGTCTCCGGCGACGCGCTGTTCATGCTGGGCCGCGCCAACGTCCGCGCCGACGGGCCCCTCCAGCTCGACGAGCAGGACCTCGGCGGCGTCCGCGTCTCCGTCCTGCACGGCTGGACGTTCTACGCCGTCACGCACCTGGCGTGGCTGGAGGAGTACCTGCCGATCGGGCCGTACGGGGCGCTGGTGATCGCGCCGAACCGCAGCCTGATCGTCGCCCACCCGCTGCGGATCGCCGAAGGGCACCCGCGGGCGCGGTACCGGGCGGCCGTGGCGGCGGCGACCGAGCTGCAGGCGCAGGCCCACCGCGCCTACGAGGAGGGCCCCGGCTCGCTCAGCCCGCACCTGTACTGGTGGCGCGCGGGCGAGCTGACCTACCTGGAGACCCGCTACGAGGGCGACACGATGGTGCTGCCGGAGGAGTTCGCGTCCGTCCTCGCCACGCTGGCGGCCGAGCACTGATGCGGATCGTCGTCGCGCCCGACTCGTTCAAGGGCAGCCTGTCCGCGGCGGAGGTGTGCGCCGCCGTCGCGGCGGGCGCGCGCCGGGCCGTGCCGGACGCCGAGGTCGCGGCGGTGCCGATGGCCGACGGCGGCGAGGGCACCCTCGACTGCTTCCTGGCCGCCCGCGGCGGCGACGCCGTCGAGGTCGCCGCCGCCGACCCGCTGGGCCGCCCGGTCAAGGCCCGCTACGCCCTGTCCGGCGACGGGCGCTCCGCCGTGGTGGAGCTGGCCGCCGCGTCCGGGCTGCCGCTCGTCGAGGACGTCCCGCCCGACCCGCTGAACGCCGCCACCCACGGCACCGGCGAGCTGATCGCGGACGCGGTGCGGCGCGGCGCCCGCGAGGTCCTCGTGTGCATCGGCGGCAGCGCCAGCACCGACGGCGGCACCGGGCTGCTGCGCGCCCTCGGCGTCCGCTTCCTGGACGCCGCCGGCGCGGAGCTGCCGCCGGGCGGCGCGGCCCTCGCCCGGCTCGCCGCGATCGACGACTCCGCACTGCCGGACGCGGTCCGCGCGACCCGGTTCCGGGTCGCCTGCGACGTCACCAACCCGCTCATCGGCCCGGCCGGCGCCGCCGCCGTGTTCGGCCCGCAGAAGGGCGCGTCGCCCGCGCAGGTCGCCGAGCTGGACGCCGCCCTCACCGTCTTCGCCGACGTGCTCGCCGCGCGCGGCGGGCCCCGCGTCCACGACCTGCCCGGCGCGGGCGCGGCCGGCGGCACCTGCGGCGGCCTCGTCGGGGTGCTCGGCGCCGAGCCGGCCGCCGGGGCCGAGCTCGTCGCCGCGGCGGTCGGACTCCCGGCCGCCCTCGCCGGCGCCGACCTGGTCGTCACCCGCGTGGGCCGGGGCGACCGGCCGAGCGCCCGCGGCAAGGTCGGCTCCGCCGTCGCCGCGCGCCCCCCCCCCCCCCGCGGCCCCCGCCAGGGCCCG